>JAQUFE010000085.1 GCA_028684815.1 Sulfurimonas sp. | reverse complement strand
ACAAAAGATGAGCAAGCTAGAAGGTTTGAGAGACGACAAAATGATCCACTGAGACAGTGGAAACTTAGTGAGATAGATCTCCAAGCTCAAGATAAATGGGATGAATTTACCGAGACAAAGTACAATATGATAAAACATACTCATTCACACAATGCCCCATGGACAATTATTCGCTCAAAAGACAAACAACTTGCAAGATTAGAATCGATAAAAGTTATACTAAACAAAGTCAATTATGAAGGTAGAGATGAACACCTAAACTACTCTCCAAACCCTGAGGTTGTTATATCTGGTGCTAGGGAGATAGAAATAATGGATGCGCAGGTTACAAGTACTGGTAAATTTATAGGATAAAAGGAAAACAAGAGTGCAAGAAAAAGAAAAAAGAAAAGCTAAAAACGATAGAAGAGAAAAAGAGAGACGAGAGAGTAAAAAAGTAGGCAAGATTCAAGTGTGGGTTAAAGAGGAGACTATTGCTTATGAAAAAGAGCTTTTAAAACTTCAAGTAGAACTACTAAAACTTCAAAACCATATCAAAGCAAATGGTCTCAAAGTTATTATGATATTTGAGGGTCGTGATGCTGCTGGAAAGGGTGGGACGATAAAAAGAATCACTGAGCATCTAAACCCAAGAGGTGCTAGAGTTGTAGCCCTAGAGAAACCAAGTGAGATAGAAAAAACCCAGTGGTATTTTCAAAGATATGTGCAACATTTACCGACTGCTGGAGAGATAGTAATCTTTGATAGAAGTTGGTATAACCGTGCTATGGTAGAGCCTGTGATGGGCTTTTGCTCGGAGAGACAACATCATCAGTTTTTAAAAGATGCACCAAAATTTGAAGATATGATAACAGAGGAACAGATAAAAATTTTCAAGTTTTACTTCTCAGTTTCAAAAGATGAACAAGCAAAAAGATTTAATGCAAGAGAGGCAGATCCACTAAAACAGTATAAATTTTCAGAAGTTGACAAAGAGTCGCAAAGACTTTGGAATGAGTACTCACTCGCAAAGTATATGATGCTAAGTCAAACTCATACGGACTTCGCGCCTTGGACTATCATAAAGAGTGATGACAAGAAAAAAGCAAGACTAAACTGCATTAAGCACATATTGAACTTTGTTGAGTATAAAGATCAAATACCAAATGAAGAGCTAAAAGTTGATGAGGAGATTATAGTTTATGGGCGAGACGAGGCTATAGCTATGGAGAAGATGTTTCAGTATTCACTCAAAGAAGAGTCTAAGAGTTAAAACTTCTAAACCAGTCGTCTGGTCTTCCTGCGAGAGGGTTTTGGGTGAGAAACTCATCTTTATCTAGTGAAAATCTATAGTTTTTCATGTAGTGCTGTATGAGTTTGTATGCCTCTGAGACCTCTTTAAACTTCTCATCGTTACCATCTGGCATATCTGGATGGTGCTTTTTTGATAGTCTTAGGTATTGATTTTTCAGCTCACTTTGAGTTGTTCTTGAGACTATATTTAAACTATCAAGTGCTTTTTGAAAATCTTCATAACGCATGCAAATATCCTTTATTCTTCATATATATTACCTATAATTACGTTAAAATAATCTTGTTGTAGCAAAATTATTTTACATCTACACAACTAAAAAAAGGAAAATCATAAAAATGAAAAAAACAATCTTGTCATCTTTGGCAATATTAACAATAACTGCTCTTAGTGTTGAAGCTAGCGATGTTAAGTTCTATACGGATGACAAAGGTCAAGTATTTACAACTCCAGCCGAGGGCAGAGTAGAGCTAAAGAGCAAAGAGACTCCACTTTTTTCAAAGAGTTCAAAGTTAGAGTTTAGTGGTACTCACTATTTTGGTTATACATATAAAGATAAGAAAAACTTAAGTCTCTTAGATGGTGGTCCAAAGGCTCAAGAGGGAACTGGAAACTTTGAAATGAGAAGAAACTACGTTGGAGTTAAAGCTTACTTGCTGGAAAATCCAAAATCTTACTTTAGAGTCACACTAGATGCAACATATAGCTCTGGAAATGCAGGTTATTCAGATGTTTTTGTTAAATATGCCTATCTTTATTTAGATGAAGTTTTACCATACACTGGTGTTGAGATAGGTATGGCACATCGTCCTTGGATTGATTATGAAGAGCATCAAGGCTGGTGGATGCGTTCTATCTCTAAAGTTTTCATTGAAGCAGATGAGGCTGGACATCTTACAAATTCCGCAGATTTAGGCTTTAACTTTAAAACTAAGATGGACTACTTTACATCTGAGATTGGGATATTCAACGGCGAGGGCTATCATGGTAAAAATGGTACTAATGATGAAAATGCAATTGGTAGCGGAAACTCTGTTGAGTGGAGATTTACGGGCGCATTCTTAGGTAATGGTAAAACAAAAAGAAAACCAACAAAAGAGAGCTACTTTGATGCTTCATTTTATGGTCAATATAACATGGATAATTCTGCAAATGAAGTAATAGTAAATGGTGTTAAAAAAGCTTATGACTACACAATATTAGGGCTTCATACTGTTTACAATACGCCAAATTTTTTATTAGCAGCACAATATATTCAAGCAGATAATGATGGAGCGGATAGAGGCTTAGGCACAAGCCAGTTCAATGGAAAAGGTTACTCTATAAACTCTACTCTTCGTTTTGGAAGTAAAAAAGAGTTCTCTGTCGTTGGGCGTTATGATAGTTGGGAGTCAGAAAATGATGTAAGTAAAGTGAAAAACAGAACACATAGCGCTATTTACGGTCTGGCTTGGCATCAAAATAAAAATTTAAAGTGGTTGCTCTCAGGTCAATCATATAGAGCAAGCGATAATAGAAATTATAAAGGTGAAGCGACTCAAGATTGGGATGCTGCTATGATAACCGCTGAGGTCCATTGGTAAAATTACAAGTTAAGCTCAAGCCTTATGAGCTTAACCCACTTAAAAATATACTTAATACTTAATAAATAGCAATTTAGCTAAAATGTCATCAATTTTAAAGTGATAATTGGAGAATCAATGGACGCAGCCAAATATATTTGGATGAATGGAGAGTTTGTAGCTTGGGATGATGCAAAAGTACATGTACTTTCACACACAATTCATTATGGAAACGGTGTAATTGAAGGCACAAAAGCCTATAGAACTGACAAAGGTTATGCGATTTTTCGTCTAAATGACCATACGAAGAGACTAAAAGAGTCTGCTAAAATGACTCTTATAGATATTCCTTATAGTGTTGAGGAGATGAACAAAGCTCAAATCGAACTTGTAAGAAAGAATGAATTTACAGGGGATAACGTCTATATTCGTCCTTTTGCATTTTTAGGCTATGGGGTTATGGGTGTTTATCATAAAAATGCCCCAGTTGAGACTGTTATGAGTGCCTGGGAATGGGGCGCTTATCTCGGTGAAGAGGGACTTCAAAAAGGTATTAAACTTAAAATTGCTTCGATGAATAGGCCATCAAATACGTCAAATATGGGTAAAGCAAAAGCGGTTGCAAACTACTTAAACTCTCAAATGGCGAAGTATGAGGCTATTGATTGTGGATATGATGAGGCACTGCTTTTAGATGATCAAGGCTACGTAGCAGAGGCATCTGGAGCTAGTTTTTTTATGGTAGTAAATGGCACTCTTGTAACTCCTCCTGCTGATAATGCTCTTGTCTCAATAACTCAAAAAACAGTTATAGAGATGGCACAAGATATGGGTATAAAAGTTGAGCGCCGTAAAATTTCTAGAGAAGAAATCTA
>JAQUFE010000044.1:7667-15998 GCA_028684815.1 Sulfurimonas sp. | reverse complement strand
TAGAGATAGATGGAAGAAACAGAATAATTACTGATGAGACAAACAAAGATGTCACTCAGCTTTTAGAAGATGAAATATACTCATTTATAAAAAAATATCCAGATGCCAATATGATAGTTTTAAAGTCAAAAAGTCCTAGTTGTGGAGTTGCGACTACACCAATTTTAAATGAAAAAAGAGAAAAACTCTATGATGGAGATGGGATCGCCGCAGAGATATTTAAAAAAAAGTATCCCACTATCGAGATAAAGAGTGAACTAAATCTATAGTAAAAGATGTAAAACATTGTTAAGTGGAGCTGTAAAAAAATTTAAAACTGCTTTTAGCAAGAGGGATAATTAAACTCCAACAATGATATTTTTAGATATAATCGCGCAATTTTATAAAAGAGAATAACAGATGGATATTAGAGAAGAATACTTAAGATTTTTTGAATCAAAAAAACACGAAAGAGTTGCATCTGCGCCTTTGGTCCCAGAAGATGCTACGCTTCTTTTTAACAACGCTGGAATGGTTCCTTTTAAATCAATCTTCACAGGCGAAATCCCACGACCCATAAACCCTCGTGCTACTTCATGCCAAACATGCCTTAGAGCTGGTGGAAAACATAACGACTTAGAAAATGTAGGGCATACGGCAAGACACCATACATTTTTTGAGATGCTAGGAAACTTTAGCTTTGGAAATTATTTTAAAGAAGAGGCTATCGCTTACGCATGGGAGTTTATAACTGAAGTTCTGAAGCTTCCTGTAGATAAGCTCTGGGTTACAGTGCATGAGAGTGATGATGAGGCTGAACTTCTTTGGCAAAAGTATGTAGCCAAAGACAGAATCCTTCGCTTAGGCGATGAAGATAACTTTTGGCAGATGGGCGATACTGGACCTTGTGGACCTTGTAGTGAGATATTTTACGATCAAGGCGCTGAGAATTTTAACTCTAAAGAGGATTATTTAGGCGGTGATGGAGATAGATTTTTAGAGATTTGGAATCTTGTTTTTATGCAGTATGAAAAGAGTGCAGATGGCAAAATGACAGAACTTCCAAAACCATCCATTGATACTGGTATGGGTTTAGAGAGGGTGACTGCAGTTTGTGAGGGAGTCCAAAGTAACTACGAATCATCTCTTTTTATGCCAATCATCAAAGAGGTAGAAAAGCTTATAGCTAAAGAGTATATTTATAAAAGTGGGGCATCTTACAGAGTTATAGCTGACCACATTAGAACGGCTCTATTTTTACTAGCTCAAGGTATAAACTTCTCAAATGAGGGTCGTGGATATGTACTTCGTAGAATTTTACGAAGAGCTGTAAGACACGGATATCTCTTAGGTTTTAGAGAGGCTTTTATGTATAAGCTTGTTGATGTTGTAGTAGATATTATGGGTGATGAGTATGAGTACTTAAGCCAAAAAGCGGCAGTTGTAAAAGAACAGATAGAGCTTGAAGAGGAGAGATTTTTCAAAACTATAGAGTCTGGCATCGCTCTTTTTGAAGAGGAGCTGAGTAACACTAAAGATACTTTTAGTGGAGATGTGGCTTTTAAACTCTACGATACTTTTGGCTTTCCACTAGATTTGACAGAAGATATGTTAAAAGGTAAAAATATCAGACTTGACTTTGCTAGATTTGAGGAGCTAATGCTAGAGCAAAGAACTCGTGCAAAAGCTGCTTGGAAGGGAAGTGGAGATAGCGCAACTCAGGGAGATTTTAAAGAGCTTTTAGAAGAGTTTGGAGTTAATGAATTTGTAGGTTATGAAGAGATGAATCATAACTCAAAAGTTTTAGCTCTGCTTGATGAGAATTTTAAAAGAGTTGACTCACTTGGAAGTGATGAGAGTGGCTGGGTTATGCTAGATGCTACACCTTTTTACGCACAAAGTGGTGGACAGTGTGGAGATATTGGCGAGCTTGAGGGCATAGCAAAGGTGCAAGACACAAGAGGCTTCTTTGGACTTAATCTCTCAGAGATAAGAGTTAGCTCTAAGATAGAAGTAGGGCAAAAGCTAGATGCTAAGGTTGATAACTCAAGAAATGAAATCATCAAACATCACTCGGCTACGCATCTACTGCATGCTGTACTTTTTGATGTTTTAGGTGAGCATATCTCACAAGCTGGCTCATTAGTAGAGGCTTCAAGACTTAGATTTGACTTTTCACATCCAAAGCCTATAAGTTCAGATGAGCTAAGAGAGATAGAACTTCGTGTAAACAATGAGATACTAAGAAATATAGAGGCTAAGACTGAGCTTTTAAGCATAGAAGATGCCAAAAAAAGCGGCGCAAAAGCACAGTTTGGTGAAAAGTATGGCGATGAGGTAAGAGTTGTGAGCTTCGCTGATGCTTCTATAGAGTTTTGTGGTGGTGTTCATGTCAGCAACACTGCAAATATAGGCACATTTGTTATCACAAAAGAGAGCGGTGTAAGTGCAGGAGTTAGACGCATCGAAGCACTATGCGGCGAAGCTGCTTATAAGCACTTTTGTGAGCAAAGAGAGCTGTTAAAGCAAGTTGAAGCTGAGGTTAAAAACCTAGATGTCTTAGCTGGCATCTCAAGACTAAAGTCAAACATAAATGAGCTAAAATCAGAGCTAAAGTCTGCACAAGAGAGTGCGAGTGTTGATATAAAAGTAGATAGCGTAAATGGTGTTAGCGTAGTCGTTGAAGAGTTAATCTCTGGCGATATTAAAGAAAAAATTGATGAGCTAAAAGTGCAAAATGATAAACTTTGTGCGATGCTCTTTCAAGTAAAAGATGACAAAGTTCTTATCGCCGCTGGCGTAAAAGGCGCAGATGCAAAAGCTGGCGAGTGGATAAAAAACATAGCTCCGATTTTAGGTGGTGGTGGCGGTGGGCGACCTGACTTTGCACAAGCTGGTGGGAAAGATAAGACAAAACTCCCAGAAGCAAAAGAAGCCGCACTAAAATATATAAAAGAGATACTAAGCTGATACGCTTAGCATCTAACTCCTCCACTCGGGCTATGCTTCTTCGCGAGGCTGGCATCGAGTTCATTCAAGAATCCTACGATTTTAATGAAGACTCCATAGTAGCAAGAACTCCTAAAGAGTTTGTATATCTTGCAACTTTGGGAAAATATGAGACAAACTTAAGAGCTTTTGGATGCCAAGAGCTTCCTCTGTTGGTCGCTGACACTGTTGTTACCGCACAAGGTAAAATCCTGCGTAAAGCTAAAGATGAAGCAGATGCAAGAGAGATTTTACTATCTCAAAGCGGTAATCTTACTTCTATAATAACCTGCATGATATACCAAAGCAGAGCCAGAAAAATCATAGATATTTCACAAACAACTTATAGTTTTAGAGAGTTTGATAGAGATGCTTTAGAAGAGTATCTAAAAAATGGTGAGTGGACGGGTAAAGCTGGGGCTTGTATGGTTGAGGGATTTTGTAAACCTTATATAGAAGAAGTGAGAGGTTATGAGAGTACTGCGATGGGCTTAAATATAGAGGTGTTAAAAGCATTTTTATAAGATAAACTACTAAAAAAGACAAAAAAAACCAATATTTTGATGTTTTAACAAAATTTAGTGATAAAATAGAGGATATAAAATAAGGAAAAACTATTTTAAAGCAATATAGACTCTTTATATTTACATCGGCACTAGTGTTAATCTTCGCGTCAATTTCATGGTTGTATATGGAGTTTTTGAGTTATAAAAAAAATTCCTTAACAATGACTAAGCATCAAGCTGAGGTTACGCTTATGCGTGAGCAAGTAAGTAGCCTTATACTGCTTAAACAAAAAGCTACAATAGCCATGGCATTGAGCCTTGCGAATGATAAAAGCTTAGCTTTAAAAGTAAAAAACAGAGATATCGAACAAGACTACTATAAACAACTCATACAAAATCTCACACAAGATACACTCTATAAAAATATCTGGATACAGCTCTTTGATAGAGATATCAACACCCTTTACAGAAGTTGGTCACAAAAAAGAGGTGATAATCTCTCAAAAATAAGAACAGACTTGCAAGAGACTGTAAAAAATAAAAAAGTTGTCTACTCCATAAGTGCAGCAAAGTTTAATCTCTCACTAAAAGCTATAGTTCCACTTTTTGTAAAAGATGAATTTGTTGGCATCATAGAGGTGATTTCTCACTTTAACTCCATCACAAAAGAGCTTCAAAAATCAAATATAGACTCAGTAGTAGTCTTGGATAAAGAGTACACAAGTCGTCTAGAAGAACCATTTACAAAGCTATTTATAGGTGAGTATTATATTGCAAATTTTGATGCACCAGAAGAGCTTAGAGAGAAGATGCAAAGAGATGGAGTTGAGAGTTATTTTACAAAAGATTGCAAGATAGTGGATAATATGATAGTGGGTTCTTACGAATTAAAAGGTGCTGATGGCACTTTGTTTGGTCACTATGTAATGTTTAAGAAGATTGATAATCTCTCAAACTTAGATTTGGACTATTTTATGTTTAAGTGGCTTACATTTGGGATAGTTTTTGTGATGAGTATAGCTATCCTTGGGATAATGCTGTTGTTTTTTGCAAACAGAAGACAAAAAGAGTATTTTCACAATATCATAAATTCATCTACGAATATAGTAATAGTTAGTGATAGTAAAAACATCTTAGATGCAAATAAGGTATTTTTTAAATACTTTAGTAGATATAAAACGCTCCAAGAGTTTAAAGAAAATCACAAAAGTATAAGTGAATTTTTTGTTGTAGAAGATGAGTACTTAAAAGTGCTAACAAATGGCGTTAACTGGGTGAAATATGTAGTTCAAAATCCAAAAGATGTACATAAAATTAAACTTGATATATTTGGTAAAACCCATTGTTTTAGTATTGGAGCAGCTAAATTATTTAGCACAAGAGAGCAATACTCAATTATATTAAGCGATATTACTGAGCAAGAGATCTACAAAAAAGAGCTAGAACTATTAAGTACTACTGATGAACTAACCAAAACTGGAAACCGTAGATATTTTGAGAGAAAACTAAAAGATGAGATAAGCCGTGCTAGGAGATATAACTATTCATTTTCTCTTATAATGTTTGATATAGATCACTTTAAAATTGTAAATGACAAGCATGGCCACGCCATAGGTGATGAAGTTTTAATAGAGTACTCAAAACTAGTTAATTCCCATTTGCGTGAAGCTGATGTGTTTTGTAGAGTCGGTGGGGAAGAGTTTATGATTATACTTCCATATACTCCAAAACATGATGCTAAAGAGATAGCTCAAAAACTAAGAATAGTTATAGAAGCATACAAAAAAGTAGTACCTATTACAATGAGTTTTGGAGTGGTTGAATTTGAGAAGAGCGATGACTTTGAAGCTATCTATAAGAGAGTTGATGATGCTCTTTATAAGGCAAAAGAAAGTGGTAGAAATATGGTTGTAGTTGAATGAGCCTCTATTATGACAATGAGATAAAAGCACTAAAGAAGAGTTCAAGATATAGGCAAAGGGAGTTAGTTGATAACTCTTTAGTAGATTTTGCATCTAATGACTATCTAGGACTCTCTCACAATAAGCTCTTACATGAAGAGACTTGTAAAGAGCTATCATTACTTCCACAAAACAGTTCAAAAGCATCTCTTTTAGTAAATGGATATCATAAAATCCATAAAGATTTTGAAGATGAGTTAAAAGAGTTAAATGGCTTTGAAGATGCGGTGATTTTAGGAAGTGGATTTAATGCAAATATAGCACTCATAGATGCACTCATCAGAAAAGGCGATGAGCTTTTTATGGATGAACTCTATCACGCTTCTGGAGTCTTAGCATCTCAGATAGATAACAAAAGAGTTAAGTTTTTTAAGCACAATGATATAGAAGAACTTGAAGAGATGCTACTAGCATCAAGCGCTAAAAGAAAGATAGTAGCGGCTGAGGGCATCTACTCTATGGATGGCGATTTAGTAAAAAAAGAGGTTTTTGCTCTTTGTGATAAATATGATGCTCTACTTATAGTTGATGAGGCTCATAGTAGCGGAGTTGTAGGAGAAAATCTTATGGGTGTTTATGATTTGTATAGTATAAAAATCAGACCAAACCATATAAAGATGGGAACCTTGGGAAAGGCTTATGGAAGTTTTGGTGCTTATATCTTAGCATCTAGGCACATTATAGACTATCTTGTAAATCGTGCAAGACCCATCATTTACGCTACTTCACTATCTCTCTATGATACACTTTTAGCTCACAATGGATTAAGATATATAAGAGATAACAAAGAGAGTTTAAAAGAGAAAATAGAGCTTAACAAAAGCATAATAGAGCAAGAGTTAGGCATCAAAACAGAGAGCTTGATAGTTCCAATAATAATAGGTGATAACGCAAAAGTTATGAAGATAAAAGATGAGCTTATAGAGTCTGGATATGCAGTAGGAGCCATCAGACAACCTACTGTAAAGAGTGCTATTATAAGAGTAATAGCAAGACTCGGCACTAGTGAGAGTGAGCTAAGAGAGTTGTGTAGGCTCTTAGATGCGAAGATTAAATTACACTAAAGAGTGATTGCATCTTCGCTTTTATCTTTAGTGTGAGCACTTTTAAAAGCTTTGATTTCAGCTAGTTCCCACGCTCAGCGTGGGAATCATATATATATATGAGATTAGGATTTATATATACTCCCACGCAGAGCATGGGAGCAAGAGAGATGAATTTTCTTAACGCTATTTGCAAGCTTTGTTTTGGCTCTGCAGATGTTGCAACTGATGCATGAGCTTCAGCTAGTTCCCACGCTCAGCGTGGGAATTCATATATATATGAGATTAGGATTTATATATACTCCCACGCAGAGCATGGGAGCAAGAGAAAAGTAAGAAGAACTTTACTAAAAAGAAAAGTTGCTTCTATATAGGCTATTAGAGTAAGTGAAGTATTACGATAAATAAGATAGAATAGCACAATGAAAATATCCAAGCTACACATCACTCTCAAGGATAAAACCTTAGTAGATATAAACTTTAGCATCTCATCATCTTTAGCTCTTGTTGGACAGAGTGGCAGCGGTAAAAGTTTGACACTCAAAGCACTTCTGGAGATGCTTCCATCTTCTATGGAGTGCGAGATAGAGTCAGATGCAGACTTTGAACTTAAGGGTGGTAGAGATATCTCTTTTGTTCCTCAAAACCCTTTTACAGCACTCTCTCCGCTTACGAAGATAAAAAAACAGTTTTTTGTGGATGAGGGTAGGATAAAAGAGCTTTTTGCTCAAGTTGATTTGGATGAGAGCCTGCTTGAGAGGTTCGCACCTGAGCTATCAGGTGGACAGCTTCAAAGAGTAGTTATCGCTATAGCACTAGAGAGAGAACCTAAGCTCATACTTTTAGATGAACCAACTACGGCACTAGATCCAGAGACTAGGGTTTTGATACTTGATTTATTAAGAGACTTGCAAAACAAACATGGATTTAAGATGCTCTTTGTTACACATGATATGAACTCGGCAAAAGCGATTTGCGATGAGATATGCGTTATAAAGGATGGTAGAGTAGTTGAGAGCGGTGAGATGAAAACTCTTTTAGCATCTCCACAACAAGAGTACACAAAAACACTAATAGAAGCAAACTTTGCAAATAGGGATTTTAGAAGATGAGAGTTGCAAAAAATATTTTTTTAGGTATCTTGCTTGTGGGATTTTTATCCCCATTTATAGTTTTAGGATATTTTTTAACAGCACATAGTTATGATGTAAGAGAGTTAGTTGAATATAAACCAGATGTTACTACTAGAATTTACGATAGAAATGGTGAAAAAATAGCAAATATTTTTGACGAGAAACATAGATACTATGCTACTTTTGCAGAGATTCCACCGAGGGCTATAGAAGCGCTTGTAGCCATAGAAGATACTACCTTTTTTGAGCATCCTGGCATAAACATAGATGCTATCTTTCGAGCAGCCATTAAAGTTATAAAGGCTGGAAAAGCTGTAGAAGGTGCTAGTACCATCACTCAGCAACTTGTAAAAAATGTGCTCCTAACAAGAGAGAAAAAACTCTCACGAAAGATAAAAGAAGCGATATTTGCACTTAAAATAGAGAGAGTTTTAACTAAAGAAGAGATACTTGAGAGGTATCTAAATGAGATCTATTATGGGCATGGATATTATGGTATAAAAACAGCAGCTGATGGGTACTTTGGTAAAAAACTTGGCGATTTGACATTAAAAGAGATAGCTATTTTAGTAGGACTTCCAAAGGCGCCTAGCATCTACGCACCAACGAAAAACTATGAGATATCAATGGGTAGAGCAAATCGTGTAATATCAAGGATGCACACTTTGGGCTGGATAGATGAAGAAACATATAAAGAAGCGATGGATGAGAGCCCTGTGGT
>JAQUFE010000044.1:4658-7567 GCA_028684815.1 Sulfurimonas sp. | reverse complement strand
TCTACGCACCAACGAAAAACTATGAGATATCAATGGGTAGAGCAAATCGTGTAATATCAAGGATGCACACTTTGGGCTGGATAGATGAAGAAACATATAAAGAAGCGATGGATGAGAGCCCTGTGGTTTATGACAATACTCTAACTCAAAACAGAGCACCTTTTATAGTTGATGAAGTAGCAAGAAGGCTCCCAGAGCTTGGCATCACTGATATGAAAAGTGGCGGTTATGAAATATACACGACCATAGATTTAAGACTCCAAGATGCTGCAAAAGAAGCACTTAAAAAGGCTTATGAGGAGTCTTTAGAGAGGATAGAGGGTTATAAAAAACGAGAGGCTAAGATAAAAGAGACTACTCCATCGTATGAAGTCTCTTTAGATGTAAACACCTCTTTACTTAATGGTGCTATAGTCTCTCTTGATTCTGCAAGTGGCGATATTTTGACTCTAGTTGGAAGTGTTGACTATAAAAATTCACCTTATAACCGTGCTACTCAGGGAAAAAGGCTACCAGGTTCTGCTTTTAAGCCTTTTATATATCAAGTAGCTATAGATCTTGGCTACTCAGGTGCTACTGAGCTTATAGATATTGCAAGAACATATAAGTATGAAAAAAATGGCGAAGAGTTAACATGGAGCCCGAGAAACTATGGAAAAAATTACAAAGGACTTATCTCTTTAAGAGAAGCACTTGTTCACTCAAGTAATCTAGCTACGATAAACCTTGTAAATGAGATAGGATTAAACCAGCTTTTAACTGAGTTAGATAAGTTTGGTATTGAGAATCTTCCAAGAAATCTATCTATCTCACTAGGAACAATCTCTCTCTCACCACTAGAGCTTGCAAAATATTTATCATCTTTTGCAAACAGTGGTATGCAAGTGGAGCCTCACCTTATAAGCACGATAGAGCAAAAATCAAATACCATATATGAAAAAGATCAAAAAAGTAAGTTTATAACAGAGCCTACACAAGCCTTTATAATGACTACAATATTAAGAGATGTAGTACAAAATGGAACGGGAAGAAGAGCCAAAGTAGATGGAATAGAGCTAGCTGGAAAGACAGGGACTACGAACAATAATGTAGATGGTTGGTTTGCAGGTTATTCTCCAACTATAGAGACTGTTGTGTGGTTTGGAAATGATGATAACTCTCCGATGCACAGATGGGAGACAGGTGGAAAGATAGCAGGCCCTGCATTTGCTCGATTTTATAAGAGTGTACTAGATCTTTATCCGCAAATCCAAAGAGAGTTTATAGCTCCAGAGGGGATTGTTGAGGTTAATATCGGTGGAAAAAAAGAGTATTTTAGTGAAATCTCCAAACCACCACGAGCAAATAATGAAGCAGAAGCTAATGAAGAGCTGATTTTTTAATCAGCCTTTTTATCTTCTGGTTTTTTGAGTGATTTGATATTTATCTTTTTTCCTACTTTTTTAGGAGCATCGTAATTTTCTTTTGGGCTTCCATCATGGCGGTGATTTCTATCTCCACTTTTACCTGAAAAAAGAGCTTTTCCTTTTTCATCTTTACCTAAAAACTTGTTTGGAGATTTTTTCTTTTTTTCCCATTGCTTAGCTTTGTCATCATCTCTTCTTGGTTTATCAAACTTTTTATCACCTTGCGGTTTAGTGAACTCTTTTTTTGGCTCATTTGGATCTCTTGTGCCCTCGTCATATCTTTTTTTAGCCACATCTTTTATATCTTGTTTTGACATCTGTTTTTGTTTTGGCTTTTGTTTTATATCTTTTTTTTCTTTTTTCTCGTACTCAAAACCCTCTACTATCTCTTGTTTTATAACGCGACCCAAAAGAGTCTCTATAGGGTAGAGTAATTTTTGCTCACTCTCATTTAAGAGAAGGATTGCTTTTGAAGTTGTGTGAGAGAGTCTTTTAATATAAAGTATCGCTTTTTGAGGTAGGTCTAAGCTTATAAGTAGATCACACTTTAGAGACTCATTTTTAAAAAGTGTCTCATCGTTTAAGACTTCTACATCACTTGCATCTAATAAAGATGCTTTTACGCTAGTGGCATCTTGTGAGGTTACTATTATGATTTTGCTATCTCTATTTTCTGTAATAATTTGATTTAGAAGTAATAGTTTTTTATCATTTGGGCATGGATAAACACGGTGATTTGTGGGCTTGATGCTACTTGCTGGCATAAGAATTCCTAAGAGGTAATTTAATTATGCAATTATATCTTATATGTGCATAAATAAAAGAATCCAACTAGATGTTCTTGTTAGGGCGGTACTTTTATGGAGGCTAAATTGTTGCATCCTCCACGATGAGTTTTCTTTTGTATGACTTTAAAAATTCTAGTGTGATTTACAGGCTTTTTTTGGCGAGGCTCGCTTGCGGTTTTTTTACCTATTTTTTATATAGTCGATATATAGGTATCATAAACTAAAGGATGAGTTGTGAAAATACAAAATTCAGATGTGTCCCTTTCAAGCAATCATAAGAAGAGTCATGAGGTTCATGAGAGAGAAAAACTTGAGATGTGGGGTAAAAATGAAGATGCTCCCCAGAGATTTAAGATGCAAGATAGACTAGAACTAACAAAAGACTTTAAGAACTTAGCGCCAAAAGAGTTAAGCGTTAATGACGAGTTGGATGGGTTGCACCTTCCTCCAAAAATTATGACTATTGTAAGGGCTTTGGAAATTTTAATGGATAAAAAGATTGATATCTCATTTGCAAAGAAGATAACACCACAAGAACTCTCAGCGAGTAAGGATGGGGAGGGCGCTACCGAGCAGTTAGGCTGGGGCATAAATTATGAGTATGAAAAAACAGAGATAAAAAAAGAGCATCTAGGCTTTAGTGCATCTGGGAATGTAAAAACTGCTGATGGAAGAAGTATAAACTTCTCAGTAGCTCTTAACATGAAGAGTGAGG
>JAQUFE010000044.1:0-4558 GCA_028684815.1 Sulfurimonas sp. | reverse complement strand
ATAAATTATGAGTATGAAAAAACAGAGATAAAAAAAGAGCATCTAGGCTTTAGTGCATCTGGGAATGTAAAAACTGCTGATGGAAGAAGTATAAACTTCTCAGTAGCTCTTAACATGAAGAGTGAGGTAAGGTTGCATGAGTCTCTGAGCTTTCAGGCGGGAGATGCTGTTGTAGACCCACTTGTTATAAACTTTGGCACAGATGTGGTAAGTATTAGTAGTGTTAGACATAGATTTGATCTTGACCTTGATGGCAAGAGTGATGAGTTCTCTTTTGTGGGTTCTGGTAGTGGATTTTTAGCACTAGATAAAAACGGAGATGGCATCATTAACGATGGAAGTGAACTTTTTGGACCTAAGAGTGGGAATGGTTTTAATGAGTTAAGAGCTTACGATAATGATAAAAATGGCTGGATAGATGAGAGTGATGAAATCTTCTCTAAACTTCTAATCTGGACTAAAGATGAGAATGGTGTAGAATCATTGTACTCGCTAAAGGAAAAAAATGTTGGAGCCTTGTATCTTGGTAGTGTTAGAACAGATTTTGAGTTTATAGGCGCAGATGCAAAGACGACAGCGCACTTAAGAGAGAGCTCCGTCTATCTAAAAGAAGATGGAGGAGTTGGCACTCTACAAGAGTTAGATTTAGTGGTCTGATAGTTTTAAAATTTTTTGCAAAGCTTAGAGGTTTGGAGTCAAATAAGCTTCTTCAACCATAATATCTATGATTTTTTTAAAGACCAAAACAGAGGTCTTTGCGGCGAATTGACTGCTTTTTGGCTCTATTACTATAACGCCCATGGTGTATTTACTCTCTCTATCATTTGTAAAGCCTAAAAATGCGGTGTTATATCTATTGACGTACTGACCACCCTCAACGATGTGGGCAGTTCCAGTCTTTCCACCAACTATGAGCCCATCTGTTTGTGTTCTTTTACCAGTCCCCTCATTTACGGTTTTTATAAGGATTTGTTTGACTCTATCGGCAGTTGAGCTTTTTATAACTTGAATCTGCTCTTCATTTGGAATCTCTTTTATCTGACCTCTTGAATCTACAAAACTATCTACAATTTTTGGCGTTACTATTCTTCCATTGTTGTTAAAAGCACTATATGCACGGATGAGCTGCATCAGATTTGCGTTCATCCCGTAGCCATAAGAACATGTCGCTTTATATATTTCGTTGTTTAACTGATTGGCATTTGGAATGGAGCCTAATCTTTCATAGACTAGGTCTGGTGTAGATTGTTTAGCAAAACCGAAATCAAGGAGTCCTTCATAAAACTCGCCACCGCTTAGTTTTTGTGCGAGTTGAGCTATACCGATGTTTGAAGAGTGAACTATAACATTCTCAGCACTAAGCCAGTCAAAGTCATGCTCATCCGTTATAACTTTTCTGCCAATCTTAAAGCGACCATTGTGACCATTTACTAAATCATAAGGATTTACTAAACCTTTATCAAGAAGTAGAGCAAATGTGATAGGTTTTATAACACTCCCTGGCTCAAAACTATACTCAGTCATAGCACTATTTAGAGATGGGTAGTCACTTCTTTTTATACTCTTAGGCAGGTATCTGTTTGAGCTCGCTAGCGTGATGACTTTTGCACTCTTTGTGTCCATCACCGCACAGATAATCTCTTTTGCTTGAAGCTCTACTTTCATACTATCTAGCATTCTCTCAACTCTTATTTGGAGTCCTACAGGGATATTTAGCTTAATATTAAGTCCATTAATATACGGTTTTGAAAAACTTTGCTTATTTAAGATAATGTAGCTATTTACATCTCTTTTTCCTTGCCTTAACTCATCTTGCCTTGGAGAGAGTGCTCTCTCGAATCTTTTTTCAAGTCCTTTTACGCCTTTTATGTAGGTATATCCATCCTCTTCTTGCTTGTGTGGATAGCCAATTATCGGGGTTAAAAGATTTCCATATGGGTACTCTCTACTCTCTCCACTCTCGATGATGTTTAGTCCATGAAGCGTCGCGTAGCCAGTTTTAGGGTTTTTTCTCTCAACAAAAACATTGTATCTTCTAAGTTCATAAGAGAGGCTCTTTAAGTATTGTGCCATTTTTTCTGTAATGTTATAGCTCAAAACTACGGAGCCATTTGCATTTTTTATCTTTTTCTCTATCTCTTTTTTTCCTATACCAGAGTAGATGCTAAAGAGTTCTATAAAAAGGTTCATCTTTTGTGGGTCAATATATAGAGTATTAACAACGGCTTTGTAAAGCTTTTGAGTGGTTGCAATATGAAAACCATCAGCACTTATGATGGAGCCTCTTTGCGATTTTGATGTCTCTTTTGTATATAGAGATGGCAGGTGACGATGTTTTAGCACAGTCAGAAGCATCACGCTTAAAAATATTAAAAAAGCTATGGCAATAAGGGTATAAAGAAGAAAGATTTTTTTGCTTTTTGTTTTATAGTTCATAGGCTGCACATGAGTTTCTTTTTAAGAGATTATAGCATTATGGAGTAAGAGTTAGAGAGTTAAAGTCTTTATAGTTGTGTTCTACCTAACTCTCTGTAAGCGTTTAGTGCTTTGTTTCTGATTTCAAGCATTAGTTTCATGCTAGTCTCAGCCTTTCCAATAGCAAGAGCCGCTTGATGCAAGTCTTTTACCTGACCAGTTGCCATCTCACTAAGAGCGACTTCACCCTTTTCTTGGTACTCGTTTACTTCATTTAGAGCAGATTTTAAGTGATTAGCAAAGGCCTCGCCACTAGCACCATCTACCTTACTTTTTTGTTTTAAAAGTTCAGCAGTCGATGTTCCTGATAACCCTTCTATTTTACCAAATTCACTCATTTTATATCCTTACTTAGCGCACTATTCATTTTAAGCCTATTGTAAAAGAGAGATAGCAGCGTTTGCTATCTCTTTTGAACTCTCGTATGCAGCCACATTTGCTTGATAGCTTCTAGTCGCTTCTACTAAATCGGCCATTTCGATAACAGGATTAATATTTGGATACGCAACATAACCACTTGCATCTGCATCTGGGTGTGATGGATCAAACTTTAACTTTGGTTCTCTGTCATCTCTTGAGATTTTATCAACTACTACGCTCATTATAGCAGGATTGACCTTTTTGCCAAAATGTCCCTCATCTAGCGGATCTTCATACTTAGCACTGTTTGTTGACTCTCCTAGTGCTTTGTTGAAATGTTCATTAAAGTCTATCGCTTTAAAGATAACCTCTTTTCTTCTGTACGGCCCACCCTCTTCGGTTCTAGTGGTTTGCGCGTTTGCTATGTTTTGAGAGATAGTATTTACTCGAACTCTTTGAGCACTTAGCCCATAACCACTAATATCAAAACTATTTAAAAATGACATTCCTTCTCCTTTTTCTCAACTAACTTGGACTTGCCCAAGTTAGCTTCAATCACTAAAGCTACGCCTTTGGCGAAATATTTAATGTTTTGCACAATTTAGCTTGTTTTACTTGATGCTTCTATAACGCTGTTAAAGATGCCAGAACTTTTTTTTCTAGCCATCACCAAAGCGTTAAACATAACTGAGTTTTTACTCATCTCAGTAGTCTCAACATCCAAATCAACGCTGTTTCCATCGTTTCTTGCCATGTGTCCATCTCTATAAAATGTTGTAGCACGGCTAGAATCTCTCTCTTGTTGAAGAGGAATATGTGAGCCGTTTGTTTGAGCTAACTCTAGTTTATCTTTTGTGTCGTTAAAAATCTCTGCTTTTTTAGCTATTAGCGTCTCTTGAAAACTTATATCTCTTGGTTTGTAAAAAGGAGTATCTGCATTTGCGATATTTGAAGCTATCATATCTTGTCTAATAGCTCTATAATCAAGTGCTTTATCAACAATATCGTGTGCGCGAGATATTTGAATACTCATTTTTACTCCTTAATTCTTCATGATTTTATATATAATCCAAATAAAGCAAAAGTAGTTCCAAAAAAAAGTCTTTATAAAGTGGAATAAAGATAACATAGAGATACACGAATAATCACAGTTATTTTTAAGCACTATTTAATGCTTTTTATCACATAATATTTTCTGAGGTTACTAGAGTAGCTCATTTTTTGCAATCAAGGAGTTCTTATGAAAAGAACTGGTTTTACGATGATAGAGTTGATATTTGTTATAGTTATTTTAGGTATTTTAGCGGCGGTCGCGCTTCCGAAGTTTACAGGCGTCTCTGAACAGGCTAAAGTTGGCAAGTTGCAAGCTTATGTTGGCACATTAAATAGAACTATTTTACCTGCATATTGGAGTGATTCAATGATGGGTGGGAATGAAGGGGTGATAGCTGACGATAATACTTCTATAAAAATTAATGCTGACTTAACCCCTCCTGATAATATTAAAGCAAGCTTTACTAAGTTAGAAGCAGCAACTTATGATTTTAATGCTACTGATGCAACAGTTCCAGGAAAAGAAGATAATGGATATGTTGCATCTGGGACATATAATGGTGTTTTATATACTGTTGTTTGTAAGGATGGAAATGTCACAGTTGCACCTATGTGTGATTTGTATAATGCTGGGACTAAAAAATATATGCTAAATAGTAATCTATAAAAA
>JAQUFE010000011.1:14531-58102 GCA_028684815.1 Sulfurimonas sp. | reverse complement strand
GATTAGCTTTCCTTTAACTAGTCCGTATTTAGAAGATTCATACGCTGTTATCTCTATAGAGACATCTTGCCCTGGATGAATATATGCTCTATCTGCCGTGTTTATCTTAGCCTCTATCATTAACTCTTCATCAAGAGGTGATATTTCAGCTATTGTCTCACCAGATTTTACAATGCCGCCAATAGTGTTGTAGTTTATCTTATTTACTATGCCTTTTGCAGGACTTGTAACTGCTATCCTTGCATCTCTATCAACATCTGTTTGCATAAGTTCTTGTAGTTTTTTTATCTCAATTTGCACTTCACTATTTTCTTGAAGTAGCTTAGATCTGATGTCTAGTTTTTTAGAATCTATTTTGTTGAAAAACTCTTTAATCTCGGTCTTTAAAACAGGAATTGTATATCTTGTTTCTTGTAGTTGAGTGTATAGTTTTTGTTTTACAGATAGATTTTGTAGATATTTTTCTTTGGATATTGCACCTTTTTTACTAAGTTCTTCTTGGATTTTCATATTTTGTTCTGATAAATTATATTCTATAGAAAGATTTTCAAGTCTTACCTCTAGCTCCTTTAATTGAGCCTTTTTTTGGTTGAGTTGTTCTTGTAATATTGAGAGTTCAGAGCTATCTCTTCTCTTTTGAGATTCAAATAAAGCAATCTCATTTTCTATAATAATTGGGATGCTTTCATAAGTGTCTTTATCAAAAACTAACTCTTTTTCCTCTTGAAGTAGGGCAGTTATTCTCTTTAGTTTGGCTTGATAAGCTGTAAGTTTTATGATATTTTCTCTCTTTTCTGATATAAAGTACTGATTTTTGATTCTAAATAATACTTGACCCTTTTCAATCACATCTCCCTCAGCAACTAAGATATCACTGATTATTCCACCCTCTAAGTGCTGCAGAAGTCTAGTTTGACCTGATGGTATAACCTTTCCAACTCCCTTAACACTCTCATCTATCTGGGCAAAATAAGCCCAGACTAAAAAAACAGTTATAAAAACAATGATAGGAAGCACAAAAAAACGATAGTTCCAATTTCTCTCTTCTAGGTATCTATAACTCATTGTTTACCTTTTGGCGGGTTTCTAAGCGTCTCTAAAACCTTATCTCTTGGCCCATCAGCTACAACTCTTCCATCGTTTATAACTAAAATCCTATCTACTAACTCTAAAGCTGCTAGCCTATGCGTGATAACGATAAGTGTATTATCTGCACCCAAGCCACTCTTTAACTTATCTATGAGTCTTTTCTCTAGTCCGATATCAAGACCTGAAGTAGGTTCATCAAGTATAAGCATTGATGGTTGTGTAGCTATTGCGCGAGCTAGTGAGACTAAGTGTCTCTGACCAACAGAGAGATTTGCACCTCTCTCTCCTACTTGAAATGCATCTCCCTTACCAGATTTCTTTATCAAATCATCAAGCCCCACAAAGGTAATGATTTCTAACATTCTCTCTTTGCTGATGGGGCGGAAAAGCTCTATATTTTCTTTTATAGTAGCGTTAAATAAAAATGGTTCTTGAGGCATGATACCTATGTTTTGTCTTATCTCTACGGGATGAATAGTCGAGATATCGTGGTTATCAAGGTAGATAGAGCCAGAGCTAGGTTTATATAGTCCCATCAGAAGGTTTAGAAGTGTACTTTTTCCAGCTCCAGTTTGACCTATGATTCCAACTCTCTCGCCAGCTTCTATAGTAAAAGAGGCACTCTCTATGGCAGGATGTTTACTTCCATCAAAAGTAAATGTAACATCTTTAAATTCTAGCTTTCCTTTTAGAGTTCCAATGCCAGACTCAGCACTCTCTTTATCTTCAGTTGGTTTTGACATAAACTCATCAATACGCTCTATTGACTCGCCCATCTCTTTTGTTCTGATAACAATCGAAGAGAGGTTCACTATGGGCATCATTGCACGGCTTGCGAGCATGGTTATAGCAATAAGAGCCCCGACGCTTAAGTTCTTCTCAGAGATCTCAAAAACTCCTAAAATAACTACGAGAATAACTACAAGCTGTAGTAAAAACTGCGAGATATTCATAGAAAGAGTGTGAAGAGTCTGTATCCTCATCCCAATACCATCAGCAAAAGCTACAATATTTCTCCATAGATGCATTCTTGATGGAGTTGCGTTACTTAGCTTTATACTCTGCGTCCCTTGAATTGACTCATATATGAAGCTATATTTTAGTTGGAGATTTTCAGAGCTATTTTTACTTAGTTTTGAGATAGGTTTTTGCATTAAAAGATTAAAAAGGATGATAAGCACGGCAAAAATAAAAGGCACAATGGCGATAATAGGCGAGATAAGATAGATAACTAAGATGGCAATTATGAAAAATGGAAAGTCTATGATTTGAACCATAGATCTATTTGTAAAAAAGTCACGAACCTGCTGGAGCTCTTTAAAAAGATTTGCTTTGCTTCCTGACATATATTTGTCATGCTGTGTATCGATGAGCATCATCTTTCGCATTAGCTCCTCTTCCCAAAAAAGTCCTAAATCTTTTGAGACTTTCTCTATAATATGGCTTCTTGCATACTTTAATATGATGTCAAAGATAAGAATGAGAAAAGTTCCACTAGCTAAGACAAAAAGCGTCTCATAGGCTTGATTTGGCACAACTCTATTATAGATATTCATAACAAAAAGAGGAATAGCAAGAGCGAAGATGTTTATAAATAGTGTAAGTATTGCTATCTCTATATATACTCTCCAGTTAGCACGAAGAGGCTCGTAAAACCAAGATTTCTCTTTATCTGAATCTAACTGCTTTATATGGTTTGTATCTCTAAAGATAAGAAGTGCTTTTTTGTATAACTTTAACCCATCTAGGCTAATTTCAAGCTCTTTGTTGTCAGTGGGGTTGATTATGGTAGCTTTGTCTTTTGTTTTTTTGAGATATAGTAGTGGATTGTCATTAGCATCAAAGATGATGCAAGGTAGAAAACTAGATTGAATTGTGTCGGCTGCAATCTCTCTTTGAAGTACGTTTAGTTTAAAACTTTTTAAGATCTCTTTAGCATGAGGTATATCAAAAACATCGCTTTTGATAAAAAAAGCACTTATACTTTTAAAGCTAACATCTCCAAAATAAAAATCTAAAACATGCTTAACGCATTTTAACAATGGATCTTTTTTTAAAGTCTCGTCTGTTAGCACTGTTGTAATTATCCTTTTTTAAAGTAGCAGTTATTGTATCTAAAGTAAAGTTAATCTTGCTTATTTCGGTCACAATCTATCAGCCCTAATAGTTTTGGGAAGATTTTTTAAACTAATACAAAACTCACTTTAGATACAATCACGAAAATATTTTAAAAATATAAGTAGGATTTGGTATGCAAAAAGCAAATATTGAGGGAAAAGTTTGGACTTTTGGAGGGGATATTGACACCGATTTGATAATCGCTGCAAGATACCTTAGTACGTCGGTTCCAGAAGAACTTGCAAAACATGTAATGGAAGATGCAGATCCAGATTTTGTAAAAAATATGAGCGTTGGTGATGTTATAGTAGCAGGTGAAAATTTTGGTTGTGGAAGTTCACGCGAACACGCGCCAATAGCACTTAAAGCTGCAGGCGTAGCAGCTGTTATTGCTCCAACTTTTGCAAGAATTTTTTACAGAAACTCTTTTAATATGGGTCTTCCAATCTTTGAACTTAAAGAGAGTGCGGAGATTTCACAGGGAGATAACATAGTTGTTGATATGAACAACGGAACTATCACAAATAAAACTACAAACAAGACATATGATTTCACTCCAATCCCTGAGTTTATGCAAGAGCTTATAGATGCTGGCGGACTGATGAGTTATGCACAAAATGAACTAAAGGGTAAATAATGAAAAAATATAAAATAGCACTTATAAAAGGCGATGGAATTGGTCCTGAAATTATAGATGAAGCTGTTAAAGTCTTAGATGCTGTAGCATCTTGTAGTGATTTTAGTTTTAGCTATGAAGAGGCATTAATGGGCGGTTGTGCTTATGATATCACAGGAAATCCACTACCACAAGAGACTATAAATATTGCACTAAGTTCAGATGCAGTTCTTTTTGGTGCTATCGGTGGAGAGAAATGGGATGCACTTCCTCGTGAGATGCGACCAGAGAGTGGACTTCTTAGATTTAGAAAAGAGCTAGGTGTATATGCAAACCTTCGTCCTGCTGTTGTTTATGATGAACTAATAAATGCATCTTCACTTAAAGCTTCGGTTGTAAAAGGTGTAGACTTGATGGTTGTTCGTGAACTCATTGGTGGCATCTACTTTGGAGAACCAAAGGGCAGAACTGCAGATAAGGGTTGGAACACTATGGTTTACACTCGTGATGAGATTGTACGCATCGCCCATCAAGCTTTTAAAATCGCAATGCAGAGATCTAAAAGAGTTTGCTCAGTTGATAAAGCAAATGTTTTAGATGTTTCTCAACTTTGGAGAGATACGGTCATAGAAGTGGCAAAAGAGTATCCAGAAGTAGAACTCAGCCACATGTATGTAGATAACGCTGCAATGCAACTCATAAGAGATCCAAGACAGTTTGATGTAATGTTAACTGGAAATATTTTTGGAGATATTCTAAGTGATGAAGCGAGTATGTTGTCAGGCTCTATCGGACTTCTACCATCAGCATCAGTTGGAGCAAAAATAGGCGTTTATGAGCCTATCCACGGTTCAGCACCAGATATCGCAGGTCAAGGTATCGCAAATCCAATAGCAACTATCGCATCTGCATCTATGATGTTAAGATATGGACTTGATGAGATAGCATCTGCAAATAAGATAGATGATGCAATCAAAAGAGCGCTAAGCGAGGGTTATAGAACTCAGGATTTAGCACAGTTTGATGCTAAAGAGGTCTGCTCAACTAGCGAGATGGGTTCTATTATCGCTAACTATATAGTAAGATAAAAATTTTAGATGCAGACTCTCACTCTAGCAAATATCTATGAACTCCAAGGATTAAAAGAAGATGCTTTGGAGATTTATAAAAAGATTTTAGAAAAAGATCCTACAAATAGCGAGGCTAAAATCGCTATAAAAAGACTTCAAGGTGAGAGGAAAAAATTTTCAAATCTAAATACTCAGATGAGAGATTTTTTTGTAAAAATGGAAGCTGATGTTGAGTTTAAAGAGTTTGAAAGGTGGTTACTAAAGTCATGGAATTAAAAGATGTAATACTATCAACTTTAGCAGAAATGGAAGATAATGAGACTACAAAAAAAGTCCTAAATAGCTCCATAGAAGTTAAAAAAGTTCAAAATAAAGATATACCAAAAAGACATACTCTCTCAGCATCTTCAATGATAAAAGAGGAAAAAGAGGTTGAGAAAGCCTATGAAGAGATAGAAGAAAACGAAGATGATGACTCTTCATCCATCGAGAGTGAAGAATCTTTTTTAAATTCCCTAAAAGAGAGAATGTTAGTCCTTTTTGAGGGATTTCAAGCACCTAATAATACTAGTATAGATGCTAAAGTAGATATGACTCTAAACTTTTTAGAGTATGTCTTAGCGAACATAGATTTAAGAAAAGAAGAGTTGAAAAAAGGAAAACAAAAGTGAGTCAATATAGAGTCTTAATAGATGCAAATGATGAGATGGGACTAGTTCATAAAATATCTAGTGTTTTTTTTAACCACAACCTAAATATGCTCTCAAACAGTGAGTTTGTGGATAAAGAAAATAATAAGTTTTTTATGAGAAGTGTAGTTGATGGAGAGATAGATTTTCAAAGCCTAGAAGCTGACCTTCTAAAAACACTCCCAAGTGATGCAAATATAAAATTAATAGACCCAAAAAAGAAAAACATCATCATTATGGCGACAAAAGAGCTTCACGCCTTAGGCGATATCCTTATAAGATATGAAGCAGGTGAATTAGATGCAAATATCCTAGCAGTTATCTCAAACTATGATGATTTAGAATCTTTTGTTGGTAGATTTAACATTCCATATATTACTGTTTCACATGAGGGCTGTGAGAGGGTAGAACATGAACAAAAAATTATGAAGTGCATTGATAGTTTTAGTGATGTTGATTATATAGTCTTAGCAAAATATATGCGCATACTTACTCCAAAGTTTGTTGAGGCATATGAAGATAAAATCATCAATATTCACCACTCTTTTTTACCTGCATTTATAGGTGCCAATCCTTACAAGCAAGCTTATAATAGGGGTGTTAAAATCATTGGTGCAACTGCACACTTTGTAAATAACAACCTTGACGAGGGGCCAATCATCGCCCAAGAGGTTATCCATGTAGATCACGCTTACAACTGGAGAGATATGCAAGGCTCTGGAAGAGATGTTGAAAAAGTTGTTCTCTCTCGCGCCCTAAAGTTAGCACTTGAAGATAGAATCTTTGTATATGCTAACAAAACCGTTATCTTCTAATGATGCACACTAAAATGAGCAAAGCCCATTTCAGTGGCAGGGATGCAAAGTCTCTACAACCCCATTATCATGGAGTGTGCCATTGGTTAGCACACCTAAAAGCTAGAAAGACAAGTTTTTTAGAGGTAGTAAAGTAGATGTTCAATTTAGTCTTAGTAAATCCTCAAATCCCAAATAATACGGGCGCAATAGGGCGTCTTTGCGTAAATGCTGGGGTAGCTTTGCATATTATAAAGCCTATAGCTTTTGATATGGATGAAAAAGCAGTCAGACGGGCAGGACTTGACTACTGGAGTAAGCTTGATCTACATGTTTGGGAGAGTATAGATGAGTTTTTTCTTAATAATATCATTACAAACAATGCCCACTTTGCTACAACAAAAACTGATAGACCTTACTTTGAAGCTGAATTTAAAAAGGGTGACTTTATCTTTTTTGGAAGTGAAACTGCTGGAATAGACGAAAAAATACTAAATAAATATAAGAGCCAAAACATAACTATACCCATGACAAAAGATGGAAGAAGTTTAAACTTAGCTATAAGCACTGGGATAGTTCTCTACGATGCCATTAGGCAAAACTACTCTAGCTTTAAGGAATCATAATGCACCCAGTCATAGACACTATAATGGTTATACTTTTTGTTATCTTTATGATATTTGTCTTTGGTGGTTACCATAAAAACAAATCTGCTCAAAGAGAAGCAGAGTTTAAAAGACAAGAAAAAAATAGTAAAAAAGATATAAAAGAGAGTAAAAAGTAACTTAGAAAATTTTACTCGCTAAAAATCCTATATAGCTCTCAAATCTCTCAAATAAAACTTGTGCAATCTCAATTTTCATAACACATCCTTTAAATAATTTATCCAATAATATACAATTTTACAAGTTTTATATAAAAACATAACAAAATGTCAAATATATTTTGACATAATGACAAAAACCTAGTATAGTGTTAAAAAATCTAGGAGAAATGACATGAAAAACTTTTTAGATATCGTTGAAGAGATAAAGAGTATCATATCAGCAGAATTTGGTTCAAAAAAGATTTTTGACAAAGATGTAGCAGATGTTTTAGGAGTTTCGCAGATGAACTTCGCAACTATGAAAAAAAGAAATAAAGTTCCTTTTGGTGAACTGATGGACTTTTGTGCAGCAAGAAAGATATCTATAAACTGGATGCTCTATGGTCAATCGCCTGAGAGTCTAGTAGAGGCTACTAACAAGTTCTATATGGTTAGATATTTGAGTGAAGTAAATGCATCTGCTGGCGGTGGAGCTGATGATCAATATGAAGATGTAGAAGAGCTAGAACTTCCTGAGAGTTTTGTAGCACTCTTGGGTGGAGAGAGCGAGCTTAAAAATATAGAGGCCCTAAATGTTACAGGTGATTCTATGGAACCAACTTTTAGTTATAATGACATCGTTTTTATAAACAGAGCAAAGACTGATTTGCAAAGAGGTGGCATCTTTACTATAAGAACTGATGCTGGACTTTTTATAAAAAGAGTTCAAAAACGAATAGATGGAAAGATAGATATAATTTCTGACAATCCAGTCTACTCAACACAAACACTAAATCTCAATGAAATAGAGGTTTTAGGTAGAGTTGTTAGTAGATTTGGGGATGTTGATTAGGATAAAATTTGAGATATATTGTTTTAGTTATAGTAAGTATGTTTCTTGTCTCTTGTGCAACAAAAGAGGGTGCTATCGTAAAGCTTGAGAAAAAAAATATTGAGATATATGAAGTAACAGATATCCCTCAAGATGTTCAATTTTTTACAAGAAATGCACCAAAAGAGAGAGAAAAAGAAAAAATTCAGAGCAAATATGAAATGTACTACTTTAGCGTGTGGAACTATGAAAAATCTAGAGAGTCTATAGAGAGTCTTAAGTGGCCATTTAGAGCTTATGGAGTAAAAAATAGCTACGCAGAAAATTTTCATCCAATAGGTCAAGAGTTTTTTGATGAGATGCAAAAGAACTCAAACTTTGATGAGTATGGCTCTCTTAGCGCTAGAGCTATAACCTTAAGGCATGTGGATATGAGAGTTTTTCCTACTTCAAAGCCACTGCTAAGAGATCCAAACATAGCTGGAGAGGGTTTTCCTTTTGATTATATGCAAAACTCAACTCTAGGGGCAAACAAACCTATTTTTGTATCTCACTACTCAAAAGATAGAGAGTGGCTTTATGCTTTTAGCAGCTTTGCGTCTGGCTGGATAAAGTCTAGTGAGATTGTATTTTTAGAAAAAAAACACACAGATGCATGGCAAAATGCACAGCAGATCTTTTTTATAAAAGATAAACAAGCTATATATGATTTAGATGGTAACTTTCTTTTTACTTCAAAACTAGGGACTCTTTTAGCTCTTATCTCTGAGGAAGATGAGTATTATATAGCTCTAGCTATCTCTTCATATAAAAACTCAAAGCCACTATACAAGAGAGTTAAAATCTCAAAAAATATAGCAAAAAAAGAGATTTTAAACCTTGATAGAGACTCATTAAATGCTGTTGTGAGTGAGGTATTTAAAGATAATTACGGCTGGGGTGGAATGTATGGGCAGAGAGATTGTTCCTCAATGTTAAGAGATATGTATGCTCCTTTTGGCATCTGGCTTCCTAGAAATTCAGGACAGCAAGCTAAAGTAGGCAAGGTTATCAGCTTAGAAAATCTTAGTGATGAAGAAAAAATCTCTACTATAAAAGAAGAAGCTGTACCCTTTGAAACCTTCTTATATATCAAAAATCATATAGTTCTTTATGTAGGGCTCTATAAGGATGAGATAATAGTTTTTCATAATACTTGGGGTGTAAAAACTATAGAAAATGGAGTTAAAGGTAGGGCTGTTATAGGAAAGGCTATCTTTAGCACGCTAGAGTTTGGAAATGATTTAGCAAATTATGACAAAAATTCCAGCTTACTTAGAAATTTAAAAAGTATGAATATTCTGACACGCTAGATATAAAGATTTAAGCCTTTATATCTAAGAGAGAGCCTAGCATCTCATCTTGTGTTTTTATAGAAGTTACATTTGCCGCAGTTGCACCTTGGACTATCATTTGATCTGGAATCTCTTTAGCTAAATCTGTTTGACTTCTCATAGAACCAGTGTTATCTGATACTCTTGTGTTGGCTGTAACTGAACCATTGTTGTTTGACATTTTAGTATCAGATGGAACAAAACGATCTGTATTTACATTAGCGATATTGTTTGCATTTGTATTCATCATACTTTGATGAGCTGTTATTGATGAGATATTATTTGAAATATTCATGAAAGTTCCTTTTATCTATATAGAGACTATTTGGTTACTATTATAGTCTCATATTTATAAAATTTAGTTGATGGACTAGAAGTAGTCTGGACAAGTTATAACTTAACCTTTATCTTGGTTAATGCAGCTCAACTTCAAAGAAGTAGCTTCTATGCTTTGTAAAGACTCTTCTCTAAAAATAAATGTTATTTTGTATTTAGCATCTAAGGAGCCAGTATCAATAATTTGTTTATACAGTGCCATGATTGTTTGAATATTTTTGTGAGAATCTCCATACGCTTCACTAGCGTAGGGCGCAAAAGCTTTTACACAGTCATTTAAAAAAGATATATTTATATCGCATACAACTTCACTCTCACTAAAATCTACTTCTACACCTTGTTCGTTTAGAGATTTTATAAAGATGGCCGCACTTGCAAAATTTTCATTATAGTTAGCTATAAGATATGAGGTTTTAAGTGTTTTTTGTTTATCCGCCTTGTCTGAGATTACTTTACAGATGCCAAAAGCTAAAGGGTTTATGTAATTTGGAGTACTCTCCTTTATATCTTGTACGAGTGTCTTAAAATCCTCTTTCGTTTCTATTATTTCCATAATTTCTCTTTATATAGTTTCTTGAGATAATTATACTCTAAAAATATTATTGGTAAAGTTTATGTATTATATATTCTAGATTATAATGAGTCTTAAATTTAAAAATAAAAAGAGAATATGGTGCATAACTGGATAGAGATTTTAAAAAAAAATGATTTTATGGGCGCTAAAGAGTATATAAAGAGCGGTGCAGATGTAAATGATGCAAATGATACTGGAGAGTCAGTCTTAGCTTATGCCATTAGAAACAGATGCGACATGGATATGTTCTTACTACTGGTTGAAAATGGCGCAGATATTTATGACTTCGATGATGAGGGTGTCAGCATCTTTGATATGTCAGTGACTTATAACAATATAGAGGTAGTTAATTTTTTCCTAGAAAAAGGCATAGACGTAAACTCTACAAATAGAAAAAGTAGATTTACTCCACTAATGGCAGCTGTATCTTATGGTCGCATAGAAATTGTAAAGTTACTCCTAGAACATGGTGCAGACCAAAAAGCAGTAGATTATAAAGGTTTCTCTTGTGTAGATTTTGCAAGGAAGATGAACAAAAAAAGTATATTAGCTATACTCGATTATGATGAAAATGGACCAATAAATAAGGCTTATGCAAGATAGTATTTGTTTTTATGTAGTAATGGTACCGATGGCCGGACTCGAACCGGCAAGCCGTGAAGCGGTTGATTTTGAATCAACTGAGTTTACCATTTCTCCACATCGGCTGATAAAAAAGAAGAGTGAATGATAGTGACATAATCCTTAAAAGTAAATAACTTTTGGTCGATTGTAGTCTATGGAACTTTTATTGCTTAAGATAGAGTAATAAAAAGATTTATACAGAATAAGGGTAAACGGAGGTGCGTTATGCGAGTTACATCTAGTATGTACTATGAAAGTCTCTATGGAGCAAACAATTCTAAACTTAGCAAAAAGCTTTTTGATGTAAATAAACAGATAGCTTCAGGGCTAAAAATCCAATACGCAAAAGATGATGTTAGAACATTTGCTGAGACTATGAGGCTTGATAATGAACTCTCAACCATTGGACAGATTAAAAAAAGTACGGAGAGTGGTCATAAAATAGCAAATCAAACAGATGTCGTTTTGAATGAATTTAATACCACTATGACTAAAATGAGAACACTCTTAGTTCAAGCCGCCAATGATGCTCAGAGCGATACCTCTTTAGATGCTATTGCAAAAGAGCTTAGAATTATAGAGGATCATCTAAAAAATCTCTCAAACACCTCTATTAATGGTCAATATCTTTTCTCTGGAACTGCTGTAGATATCAAACCTATCTCTGCTGATGGAACTTATCAGGGTAACAGTGGTTCGCTAAATTCATTTTTAGGCTCAAATGCACAGCAAAAATATAATATTTCAGGAGATGAGCTCTTTTTAGGAGAGGAAGTTTTAACCAAAAGAACTATTACAACCAATGTGATGCAATCAAATCTAAGCCAAAAGTATGATTTTGTTAGTGGAGAGGATAATGAAACACTTCCAACACCTCTAAAGGCAAGTGATACTATTCGTGACATGATGGGTGATACAGATAATAATGTTGATACTGTAACTCTTAAACACCATTTTTATATCCGTGGTACCACAAGTAGTGGTGAAGCAATCAAAGAACACATCTCTATGAAAGATGATGATACTATTGATGAACTACTAAAAAATATAGGCGAAAAATTTGGAAATACACCTAATTTAGATGTTGTAAATGTTAGTTTAAATAAAAATGGTCAAATAGTTATAGAAGATAAAATCAAAGGCTCTAGTAAACTTGATTTTCATATGGTTGGAGCGGTTGACTTTACTGGTGGAGCCGCAGCAAATGTAACTGACATAGACGATTTAGATGTAGGAGAGAATAGTTTTAGCAAAATTATGAATGGAACAAGTACAGCTTTAAACTCAAATCTACATGTAAAAGAGTTTGTTAAATCTGGTTACACCTCTGCTGATGGGGCTGCTACAAATATAGAAGGGCTAGTTTATGACAGAACCGCTTTTGAGAAAAAAGGTTCTAGCCTAACATCAAATATGCCTCAAATAGTAAAGAAATATAACGCTTCAACAGATCCACATACTCAATTGGTCGGGAATAGTTTTGCAAATCCATCTACAAAAATATCAGACGTGGCTGATTTACAAAAAGAAATTTTGCCAGCAACTACTCCTAAGACATATACACTAGATGGGACGGAGTTTACTCTTAATGGGACTAATGTAGCTGGGAATAATTTTGATATTAGGATAAATTTTGCAAGTGCCGGTTCAACATTTACTGTAATAGACCCAGCGGCTAACGCTGGTACATATGATATTTTTAACACAAGTAGTACACCAAGAGTATCAGTAGATGCAGATAAGATGACATATCAGCAGCTTATGGATGTTGTTAACATGGCGGTTACAAATAGTTTTCCTACAAATGTGTCCGATGAAAATGCTTATGATAGCGCCATTAAAGGCTCTAAATCTCAAGGGAATACTTATTTGACATATGATGGAAAATTAAAGTTTGAAGAAGTTGGAGCTGCACATACAAAAGCAACTCTCTCTATGTATGATTCAAAAAGCGATGATTTTACTGCAGCTGGTTCTGCTTTATCATTTAACTCAAATAATACACTAACTATAGTTGACCCAAAAACAGACTTTTTTAGAGAGGTAAACGAGATGATTACAGCAGTTGAAGATCATAAAAATTATCCGGATGCTTCAAGTGGTAGTGTTAGAAATATAGGCGTAGAAAATGCCATTGCTAAAATGGATGCACTCCATGACCATATAACAAGGTCACACTCAATGGTAGGTTCGCAGTCAAACGCACTAACGCTCTCCAAAGAGAGAGTCGAACTCTTAGAGATAAGCACAATGACTCTTCGCTCATCTGTGATAGATACAGATTTAGCTGAAGCTGCCCTTACTCTAACTCAGTTAGAGCTAAATTATCAAGCTATGCTCTCAACTATAGGGAAGGTTTCAAAACTAAGTCTTGTAAACTACCTCTAAAATAGCATACTTTTTTATTGCATAATGCCAAAAAAGTTCCTTAGTGGAACAATTTTGGCTATACTTCATCTATAAAACAATCATCTACACCCCAAAGGCATCCCGTTTTGAAAGAGACTTTATTTATCATCACATTTGGAATTTTAATCTATTTAGGTTTTGCAACTATTTTTGGAGACAGCGGGCTTATAGGTAGCTATGGCTCTATCTTTGCGTCGTATAATCAAAAATATTTTGGATATGTCTCTTACATCTATATATTAGCTCTACTTTTTCCGCTTTACTATCTATATAAAGACACATCTTATAGTCTTAGAAAAATAGAGCTACTCCTAGCCTCATTTTTGATGTTTTCATCACTTCTTTTAGCTCAAGCTATGCTTATAACTGATGAGCTAAGAGGGGTTACAGGCGGAGAGTTTGTTGACTTTTTATCTCCATATATTGGGCTTTTTGGTCTTTGGGTATTTTGGTTTATTATCACTTGTGTATCTACTCTTATGTTTTTAGATAAAAGTATGCACGAGGTAGCAACAGGTATCTCTAAAGTACTTAAAAATGCAATGCCAAAAGAAAAAAAAGTAGCTGCTAAAGAGACGGATGATAGTGTGGATGAGAATAACTATAGCGCTTATGATGAGCCAAGTTACACAAGAAATAATTTCATAGAAAAGATTGATGAAGTAGAAAAAAGTGTGGTAGAGGAGCCTCAAAAAGAGCAAACGCAAGAGATTTTTCAAGAAGCCCAAAAAGAGGAAGAAGAAAAATTTGATAATACGCCACAAACTATACTAGAAGTTGCAGCAAAGGTTAAAGAGAAAAAAAATGCTCTAGTTGTAGATGAATTGGAAGAAAATAAAAAACTTTTAGAATCTATGGAGAGAGGAGAGGTTGAAAAACCTAAAAACTTCATTCTTCCATCAGTTGAGTTTTTAAAAAAAGTAGAAACAAAGACCCACTCTATAGATGAAAATGAGATAGATGACAAAATTCGCTATCTTATAGAAAAGCTTGCACACTTTAAAATTGATGGTGATGTTGTAAGGACTTATGCAGGACCTGTTGTCTCAACTTTTGAGTTTAAACCAGCTGCAAATGTTAAAGTAAGTAAGATTTTAAATCTCCAAGATGACCTAGCTATGGCACTCTCAGCGGAGACTATCCGTATCCAAGCGCCAATCCCTGGAAAGGATGTAGTTGGCATCGAGATACCAAATGAAACAGTTGAGACTATTTATATCCGTGAGCTACTTGATTCTAAGCTCTTTAAAGAGTCAGCATCTCCACTAACTATCGCTTTGGGTAAAGATATAGTCGGGAAACCTTTTATCACAGATCTTAAAAAACTTCCGCATCTATTAATTGCTGGAACTACAGGAAGTGGTAAGAGTGTTGGTATAAATGCTATGATTCTCTCACTTTTATATAAAAATTCTCCAGATCAGTTAAGACTTCTTATGATAGACCCTAAGATGTTAGAGTTTTCCATCTACAATGGCATCCCACATCTTCTAACTCCAGTTATCACAAAAGCAAAACAAGCCATCGTAGCGCTAAACAATATGGTCTCAGAGATGGAACGCCGTTATGAACTTATGAGTGAGACAAGAACTAAAAATATTGAAAATTATAATGAGAAGATTAAAAAAGATGGCGGAGAACACTTGCCATATATAGTTGTTATTATAGATGAGCTAGCAGACTTGATGATGACAAGTGGAAAAGATGTTGAACACTCCATAGCGAGACTAGCTCAAATGGCAAGAGCATCGGGTATTCACCTCATTGTTGCAACTCAAAGACCATCAGTTGATGTAGTTACTGGGCTTATTAAAGCAAACTTACCATCTCGTATATCATATAGAGTTGGACAAAAAGTAGATAGTAAAATCATCCTAGACCAGATGGGAGCGGAATCACTTCTAGGTCGTGGAGATATGCTCTTTACACCACCTGGCTCAACTGGACTTGTAAGACTTCACGCTCCATGGAGTTCAGAGAGTGAGATAGAAAAAATCGTAGACTTTATTAAGTCTCAACGAGGTGCTAACTACGATAAGAGCTTTTTAATAGAAGATGATGATTCAGATGCAAGCTCAAGAGGAGAGTCATACGAAGAATTAGACCCACTCTATGATGAAGCCAAAAGTATAGTGGTGATGGATAGAAAGACTTCTATCTCTTACTTACAAAGAAGACTTCAAGTAGGTTATAACCGTTCAGCTAGAATAGTAGAACAACTTGAAGGCGAGGGTGTCCTATCTTCGCCAAACAGTAAAGGGGTTCGTGAGATATTATAGTGAGAGATTGTGAAATAGTCCACACTCTCAGAACAACGAAAGTAATTTAGCATGCCTCCCAGAAGTGAGGTTTTTAGGAATGCTAACCCGTTCTCCACGATGAGCCTCGCAGAGATACTTTAAAACCGTATATGGCGAGGCTAAAGCTTATAGAAGCCGAGTTAAAAAAAGAAATTTATAGCTCTTTAGGGCTTATCATATTCTCTGGAACTACCCACTCTTTAAATTGTTCTTCTGTTACAAGTTCAAGTGCTAGCGCAGCTTCAAGTAGGGTTGAACCATCTTTATGGGCTTTTTTAGCTATTTTTGTAGCGTTGTCATATCCTATATGAGGATTTAGCGCTGTTACGAGCATAAGTGACTCATCTCTTAGTTTTGCTATGCGTTCTTCATTAGCCGTTATTCCTTCTATGCATCTCTGTGTAAAACTTTGGCATCCATCACTAAGTAGGCGGATTGATTGAAGTAGGTTGTAAATCATGACCGGCTTAAATACATTTAATTCAAAATGTCCGTTTGAGCCCGCTATAGAGATAGTTGTATGATTTCCCATAACTTGTGCTGATATCATTGTTAGAGCTTCACTCTGTGTAGGATTTACTTTTCCAGGCATAATGGAAGATCCGGGTTCATTTTCAGCCAGACTTATCTCCCCAATACCGCATCTAGGTCCAGATGCTAAAAATCGAATATCATTTGCAATTTTCATCATACTTACAGCTATAGTATTTAACGCTCCACTTGCTTCAACGATGGCATCATGAGCGGCTATTGCTTCAAACTTATTTTGGGCTGTAATAAAGGGAAGGTTTATAGTTTTAGCAACTTGTGCGGCAAATGCTCTGTCGAAACCTTTTACAGAGTTCATTCCAGTACCAACAGCAGTTCCGCCTTGAGCTAGCTGAAGTAGAGCAGGGAGTATAGCTTCAACTCTATGGATGGAGTTAACTACTTGCGCTGTGTAGCCTGAAAACTCTTGTCCTAGCGTTAAGGGTGTGGCATCTTGAGTATGCGTTCGCCCTATTTTTACTAGATGCTCGTAAGCTTTAGACTTCTTATCTAGCTCTCTATGCATATATTTTAAAGCAGGTAGCAGTTTGTTTGTAATCTCTTCAACCGCTGCTATATGCATAGCCGTTGGAAAGACATCATTTGATGATTGACCCATATTGCAATGGTCGTTTGGATGAACTGGATCTTTTGAGCCGATAACACCACCTAAAATCTCAATAGCGCGGTTAGATATTACTTCATTTGCATTCATGTTACTCTGCGTGCCAGAACCTGTTTGCCACACAGATAGAGGAAAATGCTCATCAAACTTACCCTCCATAACTTCGCCAGAGGCCTCAATTATCGCTTTTGCTATTTTAGCATCTAAGAGACCAAAATCCATATTGACCTCTGCACATGATTGTTTTACTATTGCTAATGCCCTTATAAGGGGCTTTGGCATAGTTTCTATCCCGATTGGAAAGTTTATAAGCGACCGAGCTGATTGCGCACCATAGTACATACTTGAAGGCACTTCAAGTTTACCAAATGAATCACTCTCTTCTCTAAATAAGTCCATAATATGCTCCATTACTAATATATAGAGTAAATAGTAGCATAAAAAATAATATTAGAGAGTTTTATACTGTTACTAATATTCACATATAGAGGCAAATATACATAACGTATGTGTATAATAGTAACACTCTTTATTTTGAGTTTACTTATTAGGTTATAATCATCCAAATTAAATATACAGGATTAACTATGGCATTTATGCAAGATTATAAAGCACATGTAAATGAGAGAAAAACACTAGGTGTTCCTCCCTTACCTCTAAGTGCAGAGCAAACAGCAGAAGTTATTGAGCTTATAAAGAGCGATTGCACAGATGAATTGCTTGATTTACTTACAAATCGTGTATCTCCTGGGGTTGATGATGCAGCTTATGTCAAAGCAGCATTTTTAAATGATATTGCTAATGAGAGCGTTAGAGTAGATGCAATAGCTCCTCAAAGAGCCATAGAGATGCTAGGTATGATGTTAGGCGGTTACAATGTTAAACCTATGATAGATGCACTAAAATCAGGAAATAAAGATGTAGTTAGTGCAGCTATTGAAGCACTATCTCATACTCTTCTTGTTTATGATGCATTTAATGATGTAGAAGAGTTACACAAAGCTGGAAACAGCGCTGCAACTGAAGTTATGACTTCATGGGCGAATGCTGAGTGGTTTACATCAAAGCCAAAACTAGCAGATAAAATTACTGTAACAGTTTTTAAAGTAGATGGCGAGACAAATACAGATGACTTATCTCCTGCATCAGAAGCTTTTACTCGTTCAGATATCCCAGTTCATGCAAACTCTATGCTAACTGCTAAGATGGATGACCCTATGGGCATCATAACTGAGCTTAAGAAAAAAGGTAACACTGTTGCTTATGTCGGCGATGTTGTAGGGACTGGAAGCTCAAGAAAATCAGGTATAAACTCAGTTCAGTGGCATATGGGAGAAGATATCCCAGGTGTTCCAAACAAAAGAACTGGTGGTGTAGTTTTAGGTAGCACGATTGCGCCAATCTTCTTTGCAACTGCTGAGGACTCTGGTGCTCTGCCACTTGAACTTGATGTTTCAGAGATGGAGATGGGCGATGTTATAGAGCTTTATCCATACAAAGGCGAGGCTCACAAAAATGGCAAGTGCATTGCTACTTTTAAACTAAATCCTAACACTATAACTGATGAAGTAAGAGCAGGGGGACGTATCCCTCTTATCATCGGACGAGGGCTTACTTCTAAGGCTCGTGGAGTTCTAGGAATGCCTCAAAGCGATATCTTCCTAACGGCAGAGCAACCAACTGATAGTGGTAAAGGTTATACTCTAGCTCAAAAGATGGTAGGTCGTGCATCTGGGCTAGCTGGAGTTCGCCCAGGTATGTATGTGGAGCCTGAGATGTCAACTGTTGGTTCTCAAGATACAACTGGACCAATGACAAGAGATGAGATAAAAGAACTTGCAGCTCTTGGCTTTAATGCAGATCTTGTTATGCAATCTTTTTGTCACACAGCGGCTTATCCAAAGCCATCAGATATAACAATGCACCATACTCTGCCAGACTTTATCTCAAACCGTTCAGGTGTAGCACTTCGCCCTGGTGATGGAGTTATCCACTCATGGTTAAACAGAATGGTTCTACCAGACACAGTAGGAACTGGAGCAGATAGCCATACTCGTTTTCCAATAGGAATCTCTTTTCCAGGAGGCTCTGGAATAGTTGCTTTTGCAGGTGTAACTGGATCTATGCCACTTACGATGCCAGAGTCTGTTTTAGTTCGCTTTAGTGGAGAGATGCAACCAGGAATCACACTTCGTGACCTTGTAAATGCTATACCGCATCAAGCGATTAAAGAGGGACTTTTAACAGTTGAGAAAAAGGGCAAGAAAAACATCTTTGCAGGGCGTATCTTAGAGATTGAGGGCTTACCAACTCTAAAGGCTGAGCAAGCCTTTGAGCTCTCAGATGCTTCGGCTGAGAGAAGTGCAGCGGCGTGTACAGTTCTACTAGATAACGAGCCAGTTATAGAGTACTTAAAATCAAATGTCACTCTTCTAGAGTCTATGATAGAAGCTGGATATGAGGACAAGAGAACGATTCAAAGAAGAATAGATAAGATGAAAGATTGGTTAGCAAATCCTACTCTAATGAAGCCAGATGCAGATGCAGAGTACGCAGCTGTTTTAGATATCAACCTAAATGAGATTAAAGAGCCAATTATAGCTTGTCCAAACGATCCAGATGATGTTGCAACTCTAAGTGAAGTCTTAGCATCTGATAGACCTCACAAGATAGATGAAGTTTTTGTTGGTTCATGTATGACAAACATTGGTCACTATCGTGCTTTAGGCGAAGTCTTAAAAGGCGAAGGTCCAGTTCCTACTAGACTATGGGTTTGTCCTCCTACTAAGATGGATGAAAAGCAGTTAACTGAAGATGGTTACTACGCTATCTTTGGTGCGGCAGGTGCTAGAACTGAGATACCAGGATGCTCACTATGTATGGGTAATCAAGCGAGAGTTGAGGACAACGCTATAGTATTTTCAACTTCAACTCGTAACTTTGATAACCGTTTAGGTAAGGGCGCTCAAGTATATTTAGGTTCAGCAGAACTAGCGGCTGTATGTGCGATTTTAGGTCGTCTTCCAACTGCAGAAGAGTATATAGAAAAGACGAAAAAGATTGTTGGAAAAGAGGGAGAGATTTATAAATATTTAAATTTTAACCTTATAAAAGACTACAAATTAGCTTAAGTTTTATACAGAGATGGTGTTAAATCTCCATCTCTTAGTCAGCTGAAATAAATAAACAGCTTGTATATAGAGTTTGACGTTGACTCACTACTTTAAAGCGTCAGAAATCCTGTAAACCTTATCATCTTTTAATCTCTAATAATGTCAAAATCTAGTGGGTATTTTGGTATAAAAATTTCTTGATTTATATCTGCATTTTGGATTTGCTTATCAAACAAAATCTTTACTCTGTTTTCAAACTCATCATTGTATGAGATGGACTCAATGATAGTCTCTTTAGTAGTTATAGTAAATATTTTTCCCTCAAAACTAGCCTCATAAACGCCTTTTTTTATCTCTTTAGCATTTTTTATCATATTGAAAAAATCCAAACTAGAATCTATGCTTCTTATGATAACTTGTTCTATCTCAGGCTCAACAATAGTTATTTGACGGCTATTTATATAGACATCTTTTTGGATAGGTTCTTTGTAACTCCATAACGCATTTTGTGGTTTAGAAGCGATGATACGACCTTTATAAGTTAGGGTTTTATCTTTATCATCAGTTACACTTTGAGTAAAAGTAGCATCAAAAGAGTCAATCTTATCAAACGATGCAAAGCCAAGAGAGAAGCTTAAAAACAGTATATATATATGTTTCACAAAAGTTCCTTTTTTTACAAAATTATATCTAAGGGCTTGTTTACATATCACATAGAATAAAGTTTAAAATATCTCATTTTGGGATTTATGCTTATTATTATTATTAGTGTGTTAAAATGTCGGCAATTTCGATGATTGGCATGCACTAGATGTGTAAAAATCTGTATTAAGGTTGAGAATGCTACAAGCATTAATGGGTAAGATCTTTGGAACTTCAAATGATCGTGAACTAAAAAAGTACGCTAAAAGAGTAGAAAATATAAACGCCTTAGAGAGTAAGTATGAAGCGCTGAGTGATGATGAGCTTAAAGCTGCATTTAACGAGCTAAAAAGCAGTGTTCTAGAAGATGCTAAGAGTTTAGATGATGTCCTTGAAGACTCATTTGCAATCACTAGAGAAGTTGGAAAAAGAGTCTTAAATATGAGGCATTTTGATGTTCAGCTAATTGGTGGTATGGCCCTACATGAGGGAAGAATCGCTGAGATGAAAACAGGAGAGGGTAAAACTTTAGTTGCAACCCTTCCTATAGTTTTAAATGCGATGACTGGAAAAGGTGTTCATTTAGTTACAGTAAATGATTATCTTGCATCTAGAGATGCTACTGAGATGGGACTTCTATATAACTTTTTAGGTTTTTCAGTTGGAATGGTATTAGAGAGTAACTCTGAAGCAGAGAAAAAGATAGAAGCTTATAAGTGTGATATCACTTATGGTACAAATAATGAATTTGGCTTTGACTTTTTAAGAGACAACATGAGCTATTCAGCTGGGCATATGACTCAAAGAAACCATAACTTTGTAATCGTCGATGAAGTAGATAGTATTCTTATAGATGAAGCTAGAACTCCACTTATAATCTCAGGCCCAACAAATAGAGCGCTAGAAGACTATAAAATAGCTGATGGCATTGCTATGCAACTAAAAAGAGATGAGCATTTTACTGTAGATGAGAAAGATAAAGTGGTTCTTATAACTGAAGAGGGCATCACAAAAGCAGAAGAACTTTTTGGAGTTGAGAATCTCTATAGTGTTGAGAACTCGTCTCTTCCACACGCACTAGATCAAGCTCTAAAAGCAAACTATCTTTTTGTAAAAGATGTTGATTATGTTGTAAATGATGGTGAAGTAGTTATTGTTGATGAGTTTACAGGAAGACTAAGTGAAGGTCGCCGTTTTAGTGAGGGACTCCATCAAGCACTCGAAGCCAAAGAAGATGTAGAGATAAAAGAGGAGACTCAAACTCTAGCAGATATAACATTTCAAAACTACTTTAGAATGTATGATAAATTGGCTGGAATGACTGGAACTGCTGAGACTGAAGCTACAGAGTTTGCACAGATTTACTCTCTTGATGTTGTCTCTATTCCTACAAATATCCCCATCACAAGAAAAGATCTCAATGACCTTATCTATAAAACAGAAAAAGAGAAGTTTGATGCAGTTATTGAGACTATAAAGAAGCTCTCAAAAACAGGTCAACCTGTTCTTATTGGTACTGCATCTATAGAAAAGTCAGAAGCGCTACATGAAGTACTAAAAAAAGAAAAAATTGCACATACTGTACTAAACGCTAAAAATCACGCTCAAGAGGGTGAGATAATTAAACACGCTGGAGCAAAAGGTGCAGTTACAATTGCTACAAATATGGCTGGTCGTGGTGTTGATATTAAAGTTAGTGATGAAGTAAAGGCTCTTGGAGGTCTCTATATCATAGGAACAGAGAGACATGAAAACCGCCGAATCGACAACCAGCTTCGTGGTCGTAGTGGTCGTCAAGGAGATGCTGGAACTACTCAGTTTTACTTATCGCTTGAAGATAATCTTCTTCGTATATTTGGCTCAGACAAGATAAAGTCCATTATGGAAAGACTTGGAGTTGAAGATGGAGAGTATATAGAGTCAAAAATGGTTACTCGTGCAGTTGAGAAAGCTCAAATGAAAGTTGAAAACATGCACTACGAGGGTAGAAAGCAGATAGTTGAGTATGATGATGTTGCAAATGAGCAGAGAAAAATCGTTTATAAATTTAGAAATCAACTCCTAGACAGAGAGTATGATATTGACTCAAGAATAGATGCAATCAGGGTTGATTATATTAATAACTTACTCAATATTTGTGGCATCTTTGATGGTGGCGACAGAGAAGACTTTAATATAAAAAGAGTTTCTGAAATTTTAAAAGAAGAACTAAATTTTGACTTAAAGGTTGAAGAATTTTCATCTTTAGAGTTTGAAGAGCTTCTTGAGAAATTAGTTGAAGTTGTTAAAAAATCTTATGATGATAAGATGAGTGTTTTAGAAGATGATATTCGTTCAGATATTGCAAGAGAGCTCTATTTAAAAGAGTTAGATAGTGCATGGAGAGAGCATCTCTACGCTATGGACAATATGAAAACTGGAATTAGACTTCGCGCATATAATCAAAAAGATCCACTTGTTGAGTATAAAAAAGAGAGTTTTAATCTCTTTGGCGAGCTAATCAAAGATATGAAGTTTAACGCTATAAAAACTCTTCAGATAATCCAGTTTAGAATGGACTCCGCTGAAGAAGAGGCAGCAAACGTAGCACAACAGATGGAGATGAAAAGAAAGTTTGAAGAGGCCGCTATGATCTTTAATCATTCGCAAAATCAAGAGACTCAAACATCTGAGAAAAAAGTAGCTAGAAATGAGCCTTGCCCATGTGGGAGTGGTAAAAAATATAAACAGTGCTGTGGTAAAAGTGGCCCCAAGAAGGGGGTATTTGCCAAAAACGGTGATTTTGCCTCTTGAGAGCATCTATCGTCCCCTATCTTGTCAAGCGTTTCCTTCGCTTTGACAAAGACCAACCTTTCATCTTCTTATCAGCACTGCTAGCTTTTTTAGGTATAACTTTAGGTGTAATGGTTCTTATTGTAGCCATGGCACTTATGAATGGTTTTGATAAAGAGTTCAAGAAAAAACTTACCATTATGAACTATCCACTTACTGTTATTCCTAAGTTTTATGGGGCTGTTAATGAAGAGTTGCTCATAAAGATGCAAACAAAATTTCCACATCTTAATTTTAGCCCCTATGTGCAATCTGCTATTATGGCTAGAAGTGGTTCAAAGCTAGAGGGTGGATATATATTTGGCGTAAACTTTGAAGATGAAGCAAAAGTAAATAGCGTCTTAGCAAAAGCTATAACAAATGTAGATTTTTCAAAGTTTGATGTGCTTGTTGGAAAGAGTTTAAAGGATGAGTTTAATCTATATGTTGATGATAAACTTATGTATATCTTTACTCACGTAGAGCCAGGTGGGCTCTCAGTCACTCCAAAGATAAAACGCTTTAAGGTTAAAGGCATCTTTGATTCAGGGCTTAGTGCTTATGATAAAGCCTATAGTTACACGACACTATCTTCGATGCAGGCGATGCTAGGACTCGCATCTAGCCAATATGATGGAATTCATATATTTTCAAACGATCCTCACAAAGATATTTTAAAAATCAAAGAATTTTTGCCAGTTAGTGTGAGTGTTAAAGGTTGGTGGGAAGATAATGTTAACTTTTTTGCAGCACTAGAGCTTGAGAAAGCCTCTCTTTTTATAGTACTTATGCTTATCATTTTAATAGCTGCTATAAACATTATCTCTTCACTGCTTATGACTGTGATGAACAGAAGGAGCGAGATAGCTCTACTCCTCTCGTTAGGTACTACAACAAAAGAGATTAAAAAGATTTTCTTATACCTTGGTATAGTTATTGGGGTAAGTGGCATCTTAGCGGGAATAGCTTTTGGAATGAGTGGTTTATGGATACTGAGCACATTTGATATTGTCTCCCTGCCAAAAGATGTATATCCTACTACTACACTGCCATTAGATTTGAGTCTAAAAGACTTCTTACTTATAGTTATTGGCGCATTTGTGATTGTTATTGCATCTTCATACTATCCTGCAAAAAAAGCTAGTGAAGTGGATATCCTTAGAGTCTTAAGAAACGAATAGTTTGAGCTTTATAGGGTTCAGGATGACAATCCCACTTCGTCATTCCGTGCCAAGCGCGGAATCTCATCCAACTCACTAAAACCTAATGAGATCCTGAATCAAGTTCAGGATGACGAGAGAGTTCAGGATGACTATAGAATTTGGGATGACAAGAAAATTTGGGATGACTAGAGAGTTTATGGATGCTAGAGAGGTTTAGAAACCAATAGTTTTATTCTTTCTCTTTTTCATCATCCTTAAACATTTGAAATGGTAGGAGAAGGGTTCGTTTTATGATATTTAAGGGAGCTACCATTATGTCTTTTGCTATAAGACTACTAACTTCTGGGTCGTTAAGCTTACCACTTATCTTTATAGATGTTGAGATGCTATCATCTCCTAAAAGTATATAACCAACTACTGGAACCTTTGAGAAGCTACTACCTAAATCTGTTTTTAGGTTTAGCCTAAGATCTATAGTGTCCTTAACATAGTTTGCAGTTCCATAACCTACTATATCTATCTCTTTTGAGTCAAGCGAGATATCACTAAAGTTGAAAATATCATCTTTAGAGTGAAAATTTACATAAGCATTCTTTACCTCAAGTCCCTTTTTACTATATCCAGGAAGAGAAAAAGTTACAAGAGAAGGGATAGTATTTACAAAAGCAAGTATATTATTTAAGATTCTATAATCAACTATGGTTGTGTCTTTAATTTGAACAAGTCCTTTGTAGTCATCAATAGTACCCAATACAGAAAAAGATAGTACACCATTTTTAAACTTAGACAAAGAGAAAAGATTATTCATAAAATCATCTCCAAAACCATCACCATATAGATAAAACTTACCATCTTTTAATTCAAACCCGGCACTTCCAACTCCATGTTTTAACTGAGCGTTAATGATTTTATTAAAGTACTGTAGTTGCATCGTTTGAGTAAGTATTTGTCTGTTTTCACCCACGTAAATATAGCAATCTTTTGAGTCAAATATAATATTTTTTCCGCTCTTTGAATCTACTTCTGCTTTTCTATCTTTTACAAAACTAAGTATGGCATCTAAATTTATACCAATATCATTCGCCTGCAATTTTATCTCTTTGTTTACTCTAGCATCTATAGAATTATTTATATTTAAAACTATATCACCTGTCTTATCTTCTACAAAGCCTCGTACAACATACTCTTCTATAAGCTTATTTTTGTAGGCTAAGAATTTATATGGATACTTTATATTTGCAGAAAAGTTTATATCATTTTGTATTTCATACTTATAAAGGCTAAAATCACCATTTGTTATATTGTATTCTTGTAGTAATTTTGAGTTTTTAGATAGTTTTTGCAGTGAGTTAAATTTTAATTTCCAGCCTCTATCTTCTAAACTAAACTTAGCATCATAACTATCTACTTTTATAGTTGTCTCTTTAGCATCATAGTTTAAATCTAATTTTATAATATCTTCTGAACTAAATACCTCACCTAAGTCGCTATTTTCAAAGTGAATTTGTTTGAGGTTTATAACACCTCTATTTTCATCAAAAAGATATCTTGCATTAAACTCTGCATCTGCTAAATTTTCGATCTTTGCCTTAGATGACATCACTCTAAACTCTTTTGAATTTAACTCCAAGATAGTAGCTCTAAGCGTGTAATCTAAGCCTTTTGCACTAAACCTCATATCTTCATTTGACTCTATGATTATTTTTTCATCATAATTTAGTTTAAGCGAAGCGCTTGACTGATTCATCTTTACATCTTGTAGATTAAAAGTTAACAAATCTATATCAAAGTCTAACTTCATAGGATTTAAGCTTAACTCACCAGATACAAACATAGTTGCTAAATCTTTCATCTCAATATAAGCAGTTGGAATCTTAGCTTTTAGAGTCTCTAAGTCAAAAAAAACATTTAAACTATCGAGTGTGATAGTCTCATCTTTATAAACCCATTTTGATTTTTCTATTTTTATATTATCTTGTTTATTTGAGATAGTGTAAGTCGCTTTAAGTGGTTTTTTCTCCAATTTTAGCTCATTAAAAGCGATACTATTCATCTCAAAATCAATCTTACCCTCGCTTTTTTTAGCATCATATATGACATCGACTACAGCTGCAGCTATATCTTTATATTTTGCTTTCATCTTAGGTATGCGCACATCGTAGTTATCAAGATATACTTTTGTATCAGTGACATCAATATCTAAACCTAAGTAGTTAAAATTCGCCACATTTGCATAAAAAACACCTTTAGCATCTACATCTATCTTACGAAGACCTACAGTGATTTTTAAGTCTGTTGCAACGCTGCCACTATTTTGTAGGATTGGAAGTTTTATCTTATATGTATTTAAAAGATAGAGCAAATCACTATTTACTTTGCCATCAAAGTTTAAAAATAGACTAAGTAGTTCTTCTTTTTTAGAAAAATCTATCTTCAACCAGCTACTTTGTAAATCAAACCCATATTGAAAAGTTCCTTGTGGTCTAATATATAGAACTCCATCTATAAACTCTAGTTCAGTCTTTTGCGTAAGAACAGGCTCAAGTGCTTTATTGTAAGTATAAGTAAGTTTAGATGCACTAGCTTTGACTATGATGTTTTTATACGCCTCTTCTAATTTTTCATATTCAAGCCAACCAGATGCGCCTTTTAGTTCTAACTCTTCAAACGTGATAGCATCATAAGCCCAATATTTAACCTCTTTGGGCATCCCTATCATCTCCATAGTATGCTTAAGATTTTTTATCTTCTCTTTTGCGTCCGCTTTAAAAAAAAGCTTTTCATTATTTGCTAATGCATAAGTTTTTAAAAAAATATCATCATTAATGTTTATGTCTAGATTTGAGATAAGCTCTTTTTTATCCCCATCAAAAATTAGGTTTCCATCTATAATTATCTTTTTCGCAAAGTAAGAAAATTCTGTGATTTTGGCATTTAAGTAGTTAGACTCATAAAAAAGAGAGCTATTTAGTGAGAATTCTTTTGATGATGCTATGAAATATCCACTTGAACCATTATTGTATAAAAACGAAGCATCTATATCATTAAAAGTTATTTTATTAATTTCAAATTTCTCAAACCAATTATCAAAAAGAAGTACGCCTTTTAAAATCTTACTAACTGCGTCAATACTTACTTTTTCACTATTTTGTTTGGAATCATTTGTGATTTTCAACTCTTCTATACTAATGTTTAGCTTTTCATTCCATTTAATGTATAATTTCTCAATTTCAACATTTGGCAGAGAGATGTTCTTAACATAGATGCCATTTTGTAGTAGTATAAATAAAAGGCTGAGCGTTAAAAAAATGAATGATAAAGCACTAACGATTATGAAGTGGATTTTAGAGATAGTATTAATTATTATTTTATCGTTCATGTATTACCTAAATCAGCCTGTTCGTAGCCATAAAGTGGTCTTTATACCACAGGGTTCTATAAATCAGATTATAACACAACTGCATCATAATAACTACAATGTTTCAAAACTAGATTCAATTTTACTAAGGTTTATAGGCTCTCCTCAAAGTGGTTGGATAGATATGAAGAGCACTTACAATACAAGAGGCGATTTTTTATATAAACTTGTAACTGCAAAAGCGGCACTTCAAAATGTAACACTTATACCAGGTGAGACTACATATATTTTCTTAGATGATTTAGCGCTTAAGTTAAAGCTAGATAGAAACAAACTAGAGAGTGAGTTTTTATCACAAAGTAAAATAGAAGAGGGTGCTTTTGTCCCAAATACCTATAAACTGCCACTTGGCATAACTGAAAAAGAGTTAATCAGAATCCTTCTATATGAGTCAGACCAACAGATGCAAAAGCTATCTATTAAGCTTTTTGGAACTTACAATGAGAAAAAATGGTTTCAAATTGTAGCACTTGCATCTGTAATAGAGAAAGAATCAGCCAATGCCAAAGAGATGCCACTTGTAAGTTCAGTTATTTACAATCGTATAAAAAAGGGAATGAAGTTGCAAATGGATGGAACTCTAAACTATGGTAAATACTCACATATCAAGGTAACCCCACAAAGAATAAGAGAAGATGAGAGCATCTACAACACCTACAAACACAGCGGTATTCCGAGCCTCCCTGTTTGTAATGTTAGTTTTGAAGCTATAAGGTCTGCAGTTTTCCCTGCTAAGACTTCTTACCTATACTTTATGAAAAACAAGAACGGTACTCACGATTTCTCGCGTAACTATTCTACACATTTAAGCAACATAAAGCATGTTACCAAATGAAACAAAAAAGAAATATAGGTAAATCTTTAGACCAGCTTTGAGCAAATTATTTATCTTAGTGTTATGATTGTCCTGTAAGTTTTTGTGGGGTCACTCTTGTGATTATTATAAAAACAAAAAAATATTAAACCAAGGACAAAAAATGTCAAAAATTATTTGGTCAAAAATTGATGAAGCTCCAGCTTTAGCAACTTACTCACTTTTACCAATCGTAAGTGCTTTCACAAAATCTGCAGGTGTTGATGTAGTTACTAGTAATATCTCACTCGCAGGTAGAGTTATCTCTAAGTTTCCTGAGAGATTAAAAGAAGACCAAAGAATTGCTGATGACTTAGCAGAGCTTGGAAATATTGTTCAGCAGCCAGATGCTAACATTATAAAGCTTCCAAATATTTCAGCTTCTGTGCCTCAACTAATGGAGTGTATAGCAGAACTTCAATCTCAAGGTTATGATATTCCTAACTATCCAGAAGAGGCAAAATCTGATGAAGAAAAAAAGCTTCAAACACTTTTTTCAACTTGTTTAGGTTCAGCTGTTAATCCTGTTCTTCGTGAGGGGAACTCAGATAGAAGAGCAGCAGCTGCTGTTAAAAACTTTGCAAAGAAAAATCCTCATAAGCTTCGCCCATTTGAAGAAAATTCAAAAGCTTGCGTGGCACATATGGATGGTGGAGATTTTTACTCAAATGAGCAGTCTGTTATTATGTCAGGTAGCGGTAAAGTAACTATAGAGCAAAATGGAAAAGTTCTAAGAGAGATAGAGGCACAAGATAAAGAGATACTAGATGCTACCTTTATGTCAGCCTCAGCACTACAAGTTTTTTATCAAAATACTTTAGATGATGCAAAGACAAATGGTAACTTATGGTCACTTCACTTAAAAGCTACAATGATGAAAGTTAGTGATCCTATTATGTTTGGACACGCTGTAAAAGTTTACTTTAAAGATGTCTTTGCGAAGTATGGTTCAGAGTTAAAAGCTATTGGTTACAATGCAAATATGGGTCTAGGTGACTTATATAAAAAATTAGCTAGCTCACCTAAAAAAGATGAAATTATAGCTGCTATAGAGGCTACTTATAGCACTCAACCAGCTCTAGCTATGGTTGACTCTGATAAAGGTATCACAAACTTACACGCTTCAAATGATATTATTATAGATGCTTCAATGCCTGTTGTGATTCGTGATGGCGGTAAGATGTGGAATAAAGATGGTAAAACGCAAGAGTGTGTATCAGTTATTCCAGATGCTTCTTACGCAGTATTCTTCAAGGCTATGGTTGATGATTGTGTTGCAAATGGTCAGTATGATGTCTCAACTATGGGTAATGTTGCAAATGTTGGGCTTATGGCACAAAAAGCAGAAGAGTATGGTTCTCATCCTACTACAGTAGAGCTAACTGAAGCTGGAAGAGTTGAAGTAAAAGATGCATCTGGGGCTGTTTTAATGAGCCATGAATGTGAAGCTGGAGATATCTATAGAATGTCTCGTGCTAAAGATATTCCAATCAAAGACTGGGTAAGATTAGCTGTTGAGAGAGCAAGACTTACAGGTTCTCCAGCTGTATTTTGGCTAGATGAAAATCGTGCACACGATGCAAATATGATTAAAAAAGTAAATGAGTATTTAAAAGATCATGATACAACTGGGCTAGAGCTTCCTATTATGAATGTAACAGATGCTACAAAATACACAAATGAGAGAGTTCGTAAAGGACTCGATACTATCTCTGTAACTGGTAACGTTTTAAGAGACTATTTGACTGATATGTATCCAATCTTAGAACTTGGAACTTCTGCTAAAATGTTATCAATAGTTCCACTTATAGCTGGTGGTGGTCTTTTTGAAACTGGTGCTGGTGGATCTGCTCCTAAGCATGTTGACCAATTTTTAGAAGAGGGACACTTAAGATGGGACTCTTTAGGTGAGTTTTTAGCGCTTGCTGAGTCTTTAAGATTTATTGCTCAAAAAAATGACTCTAAAAAATTAGCAGTTGTAACTGCGGCTCTTGATGTTGCTAACAATGCTTATCTTGATAATGACAAGTCACCATCAAGAAAGTGTGGAGAACCTGATAACAAAGCTTCTCATTTTTTCGTAGCACAATATTGGGCAGATGCACTTGCTTCTCAAAAAGATGACAAAGAATTAGCTGCTAAGTTTGCTCCTGTAGCACAAGCACTAAAAGAGAATGAAGCTAAAATTTTAAAAGAGCTACTTTTGGTTGAGGGTAAAGCTCAAGATATAGGTGGCTATTACCATCCAGATGATGCAAAAGCTGAAGCTGCGATGAGACCATCAGAAACTCTAAATGCTATTATAAATTCGATATAATACAAAAAGATTAAAACTAAAAGCCTCAAGCAAAAATTTGTTTGAGGCTATAGTTAAGATTTAAAGATTAATTTAACCTAATCTTTAATTTTTTACTATTTTAAATATCAAAAGGAGTACCATGAGAGGTAAAAGAGTAGCAATTGTAGGCGTTGGGAATGTCGGCTCTTCTGTAGCGTATTCTTTGGCAATGACTGGTTCTTGCCATGAAGTTATAATAAGAGCAAAGGACGTTGACAAAGCAAAGGGGAAAGCTTTAGATCTATCTCAAGCTGCTCAAGCTGCTAGAAAACATACTGTTATCTCTGTCGCTGAGACGCTAGAAGATGTGAGAGATTGTGATGTTGTTGTAATAACAGCAGGTAGTCCAAGACTTCCTGGTATGAGCAGAGATGATTTATTATTAAAAAATGCTCAAGTAATGAAAGATATTGTAAATGTTATAAAAGTTTCATCTCCAAATGCGGTTATTATCCCTGTATCAAATCCACTAGATGCAATGGTTTATGTGGCTCTAAAAGAGACTGGTTGGGACAGAAGTAGGGTGTTAGGAATGGCTGGAATTTTAGATAGTGCTAGGATGGCTCACTTTGTGTATGAAAAACTAGGCTATGGAGCAGGGCAGATTAGATGTTCTGTTATGGGTGGTCATGGCGATGATATGGTTCCTCTTCCTAGATTCTCAACAGTTGCTGGAGTCCCACTTACTGACCTTTTAACTTGGGATGAGATAAACGAGATAGTTGAAAAAACAAAAAGAGGTGGAGCAGAGATAGTTGAGCTTCTTCAAGATGGAAGTGCTTACTATGCGCCTGCAAAATCAACTGCTCTTATGGTTGAAGCTGTTTTAACTGACACAAAGCAGATATATCCATGTGCTGTAATGCTAAAAGGCGAGTATGGCTATAGTGATGTAGTCAGCGGAGTTCCTGTTATGATCGGAGCTAGGGGAGTTGAAAAAGTTATAGAAGCTAACCTTAATGATGATCAAGATAGAAAGTTTGCAAAGTCCGTTGGAAGTGTAAAAGAGCTAATAGAAGCCCTTTATACTAACAAATTTTATACTAGATAATATTAGAGTCATAAGATATGACTCTACCCTCACACCTTTTCCCCTAATATCTCTTTAAAATCAGGCAACAAAAATATATAGATGGATTTTTTTCAAAGCTAAGTCGTGATAGTATATAAAATATAAAAATTGCAACAAGAGCTATTATATAGATAGATAAATTGTAAATAAAATTAAAAGGAAAATATAATGGTAGGTAGAAGAGTAGGTATAGTCGGAGCTGGCTCAGTTGGAGCTACTGCGGCTTATAGCTTAACAATGACTGGAAGATGCCATGAAGTTATACTTTATGACATAGATAGTGATTTAACAATTGGAAAAGCTATAGATATAGGACAATCTGCAAGCTACTCTCCCAGAGGAACTATTGTAACTCCAGCATTAGAACCAAGTGAATTAAAAGATTGTGATATTGTAGTTATCACTGCGGGCGTGCCAAGAAAAGGCGATATGACTAGAGCTGATTTGCTTTTAATAAATGCGAATATCATAAAAGAAGTAACTCTTAATGTTATGAAATACTCTCCCAATGCGATAATACTTTGTGTATCTAATCCTCTTGATATTATGACTTATATTATACATAAGATGACTAATTGGGATAGAAGTAGAATTATTGGTATGGCTGGGGCACTAGATGGGGCTAGAATGGCCTATGAAATACACAACAAAGTTGGTTTTGGTTCAGGACAAGTTAAAGGTATGCTTATTGGTGACCATGGACAAAATATGATACCAATGCCAGAAATATCTTCAGTTGGAGGTGTCCCATTAGATCAGATTGTTACAAAAAGAGACATGCAAGAGATTATAGCTAGAACAAAAGATGGTGGTGCGAGAATTGTTAAACATCTTGGAACTTCAGCTTATTATGCGCCTGGTCGTGCTGTGGCAATTATGGTTGAGGCTATGCTTGATGATTCTCAAATCGTGATGCCATCTTCTGTACTTCTTGATGGAGAGTATGGGTATAGTAATGTTTGTGTTGGTGTTCCTGTTGTCTTAGGTGGCAAGGGAGTAGAGAGGATTATAGAGTTAAATCTAGATGATGAAACAAAAGCTAAGTTTAAAATCTCAGTTGATTCTATAAAAGAGGGCATAGAAATTTTAGAAAAGAACAATTTTTTTTGTGTAGAAACTACACCTTTTGACTCTTATTGAGAGTTTTTTGTGTGTAGATTCTACACATTCTTTCATATGTTTTAAAAATTATATTGATAATAGGCTCTATTGTAAAAAGAGTGCTAAACTATGCTTCATATATATTTTAGTCCAAAAAATGAAAAAAGGGTAATTTAAAATGCGTGAAATTGCATATGAAGAAATAGTTAAAAATGTCAGAGATATTATAATATACTCTGCTTCAAACCTACCCCAAGATGCTCTTAAAGCGATGAAAGAAGCTTATAAAAATGAAAAAAGCCCAGTAAGTAAAGAGGTCCTAAAACAACTCCTAGACAATGCAGATATAGCAAGCAGTGAAGCTCGACCTCTATGTCAAGATACTGGACTTGCAGTCTTTTTTATAAAACTTGGTGCTGATGTAAGAGTGGTTGGCGGTCTTTTAACAGATGCTATCAACGAAGGTACAGAAAAAGGTTACATAGATGGTTACCTAAGAGCATCTACTTGTCATCCATTTACTCGCGCAAATAATAAAGATACTATTGGTTACAACTTACCAGCAATTATTCATCTCGATATTGTCGAGGGCGATAAGATAGAGATAGAGTATGCTGCAAAAGGTGGTGGAAGTGAAAATGTATCACGTGCGAGAGTCTTTCCTCCAGCTGCTGGAAAGCAGGGTGTTATAGACTATGTAAGAGAGTGCATCTCAGATGCTGGTCCAAACCCTTGTCCTCCTCTAACGGTGGGCGTTGGTATTGGTGGAACTTTTGAAAAAGCTGTAATTAGTTCTAAGCATGCGTTATTTCGTAACATAGGTTCTATAAATGAAGACCCAGAGATGGCAGAGCTTGAAGGTGTGATAAAAAAAGAGTTAAACAAGCTTGGTATTGGAACTATGGGAATGGGTGGAACTGAGACGGTTTTAGCTGTTCATATTGAAGCAAATCCTTGTCACATAGCATCGCTCCCAGTCTCTGTAAATGTTCAGTGTCATAGTTCAAGACACACGCATATTACGATATAAGGATAAAAAATGAGTAAAACATATCATTTAACAACTCCACTAAACGATGAAATAACATCAAAACTTCACAGTGGTGATATCGTATATATAAGTGGCACAATTTACACAGCAAGAGATGCTGCGCATAAAAAACTTGTTGATCTGCTAGACAAGGGCAAAGAGCTTCCATTTGATATAAAAGGTGCGATTATTTACTTTGTTGGACCAACACCACCAAAACCAGGTGATCCTATTGGAAGTGCTGGACCTACTACATCTTACAGAATGGACTCATACTCTCCAAGGCTTATAGCTGAGGGTTTAAAAGGCATGATAGGTAAGGGTAAAAGAAATGAAGATGTAACAGATGCCTGTCAAAAACATAAAGCTATCTACTTTGGTGCTACTGGCGGAGCTGGGGCACTTTTAGGCAAGAAGATTAAGAGTGCAGAGATTATAGCTTACGAAGAGCTAGGGCCTGAAGCGGTGAGAAAACTAGAAGTAGTTGACTTTCCTGTTACTGTCATTAATGATACTTACGGCGAAGATTTATATAAAATAGGTCGTTTACAATATGAAGTCAAATAGACTTGAGGTTAAATAGTTTCAATTTTAAAATAAGGAGAATAGATGAATATACATGAATATCAAGCAAAACAAATTTTTGCTAAATATGGTGTAGCTACACCTCGTGGTATTATAGCAAACACACCAGAACAAGCTGCTCGCAATGCAGAAGAACTTGGTGGTGACATTTGGGTAGTAAAAGCTCAGATCCATGCTGGTGGTCGTGGTTTAGGTGGGGGAGTTAAACTTGCAAGAAGTAAGGATGAAGTAAAGCAACTTGCAAATGAGATACTAGGGATGAATCTTGTGACTCATCAGACAGGTCCAGAGGGAAAACTTGTTCAAAAAGTATATATAGAAGAGGGCGCTGACATTGTTGATGAACTATACTTAGGTATTGTCCTCGATCGTGCTAAAGAGATGCCAGTTATTATGGCTTCAACAGAGGGCGGTATGGCTATTGAAGATGTAGCTCATGATTCACCTGAAAAGATTATCAAAGTAGCAGTTGATCCTGCTATTGGTTTTCAAGGTTTTCATGGTCGTGAATTAGTCTTTGGTCTAGGCATTACAGATAAAAAAGAGCAAGCTAAGTTTATAAAACTTGCATCTGCACTCTATACTCTTTACTTAGAAAATGATGCTGAGATGATAGAGATAAACCCTCTAATCAAGACTACAACTGGCGACTTTTTAGCACTTGATGGAAAGATGAGTTTTGATGATTCAGCTCTTGGTCGTCATCAAGATATAGAAGATATGAGAGATATTAGTGAAGAAGATGCTGATGAGAGAGAAGCATCTCAATATGGTCTTTCATATATTTCACTAGATGGTGAAATTGGCTGTATGGTAAATGGCGCTGGACTTGCAATGGGTACTATGGATACAATCAATTATATGGGCGGAACTCCTGCTAACTTCTTAGATGTTGGTGGGAATGCAAATGCTCAGACTGTTGCTAAAGGGTTTGAGATTATTCTTAAAAACCCAAAAGTTAAAGCTATATTTGTAAATATTTTTGGTGGTATTGTCCGTTGTGATCGCATCGCAAATGGTATATTAGAAGCAACAAAACTAACTGATGTAAATGTTCCAGTCATTGTTCGCCTCGATGGTACTAATGCTCCTGAAGCAGCAGAGATTCTAAAAAATGCAAATATTCCTAATATCATAGTAGCTGATGATTTAGGTGATGGCGCTGCAAAAGCAGTTGCTGCTGCAAAACAAGCATAGTAAAGGAGGGGAATATATGTCAATTTTAGTAAACAAAGACACAAAAATAATCGTTCAAGGTTTTACTGGTAAAGAGGGAACTTTCCATGCACAACAGTGTATGGATTATGGTTCAAAAATCGTAGGTGGTGTTACACCAAATAAAGGTGGACAAGAGCATCTAGGTAAACCTGTTTTTAATACTGTTGCTGAAGCTATAGCATCTACTGGAGCTACAGTTTCTATGATATTTGTTCCACCTGTATTTGTTGCAGATGCTGTTATGGAAGCTGCAGAAGCTGGGATAGAACTCGCTGTTATCATTACAGAGGGTGCACCAGTTCGTGATATGCAAAAAGCGAAAGCTTACGCAATTAAACATGGAATGATGACGATCGGGCCAAACTGTCCTGGTATCATCACAGCTGAAGAGTGTAAGATTGGGATTATGCCTGGTATGGTTTTCAAAAAGGGAAGCGTAGGACTAATCTCAAAGTCTGGAACTCTAACATACGAGGGAGCTAATCAAGTTTGTAATGAAGGTTTTGGAATTTCGACTGCAGTTGGTATTGGTGGGGATCCTATTATAGGGCTTTCATATAAAGACCTTCTTCCAATGTTTGAAGCAGATCCACAGACTGAAGCAATCGTAATGATTGGTGAAATTGGCGGAGACTTGGAGATACAAGCTGCAGCTTATATAAAAGAGCATATAACTAAGCCCGTAGTTGCTTTTATAGCAGGACAGACTGCTCCTGCTGGAAAAAGAATGGGTCATGCTGGTGCTATTATAAGTGGTGGTGCTGGTACTGCAAAAGAGAAGATGGAAGCACTAGAAGCAGCTGGCGTTAGAGTTGTTATCTCACCTGCTGAAATCGGTAAGGCTGTTGCAGAGGTTTTATCTAAATAACTTTTACTTTGTGTGAGTTTTGAAGCGTAACAAAAAGTTACTATATCAAAACGTTACTAGCACGATTTAGTGTAAAGTTATAAAAACTTAGATAATCTATAAAGAGCAATGTGTAGCTTAAGTTACACTAAAAATGAGGAGAATAAATGGGAACTTTTAAGACAAAAAACCCAGGTAACCAACCAGTTTGGGTAAATACAAGTAACTGTAAAGCATGCGATATTTGTGTATCTGTTTGTCCAACAGGCGTACTTGGAATGAAATATGAATCTACTTCTACACTAGGTGCTATGATTTCTGTTAATAATCCAGAATCTTGTATTGGATGTGTTGAGTGTGAGCTTAGCTGTCCTGACTTTGCTATATATGTAGCAGACAGACAAGAGTATAAAGCGGCTGGGTTTAGTTTCGCTAAGATAACTGATGAAGCTAAAGAGCGTCAAGCTGCTATTGTCGCGAACAATTATATGTCACTTAGTGAACAAGGAGTTAAATAATGGCAACTAGAGAAGTAATATCTACAGGAAATGAATTGGCTGCTTTGGCTGCTGTTGATGCAGGCTGTATGTTTTTTGGTGGTTATCCATTAACGCCATCAAGTGAAATAATGCATGAAATTTCTGACCTTTTACCAAAAAAAGGCGGAGTAGCAATCCAAATGGAAGATGAAATAGGTGGTATCTGCGCTGTAATTGGTGCAGCTATGGTTGGTCAGCGCGCTCTTACTGCGACTTCAGGACCTGGTATGAGTCTTAAAGCTGAACAATTAGGTCTCGCTCAAATGGCAGAAGTTCCTTTAGTTTGTGTAAATGTTATGCGTGGTGGTCCATCAACTGGTCTTCCAACTCGTGTATCTCAAGGTGACATACTTCAAGCGAAAAACCCATCACATGGTGACTATAAGTCAATCACATTGTGTGCAGGTTCACTAGCAGAGTGCTATACTGAAGTTGTAAGAGCTTTTAATTTAGCAGATAGATTTATGCAACCAGTTATCGTATTACTAGATGAGACTATTGGTCACATGCACGGAAAAGCTGATATCCCAACTGCTGAAGATGTTGAAGCTGGAATTGTTCCAAGAAAAAGATTTGATGGCCCAGCTCAAGAGTATTTTCCATATGGTGTTGAGCATGATGAACCAGCAGTTCTTAACCCAATGTATGAGGGTTATAGATATCACTTTACAGGGCTTCACCACGACAAAAAAGGTTATCCTACTGAAGAGATTGAGACTTGTAGAAAACTAATCCAAAGATTAGAAGATAAAGTAGCATTTCATGAAGATGAAGTTGAATCTTTTGAAGAGTTTATGATGGAAGATGCAGAAGTTATGATAATAGCTTATGGTTCAGTTTCACTTGCTGCAAAAGAGGCGATTCGTCACTTAAGAGCAGATGGCATTAAAGCTGGACTCTTTAGACCAATTACAATCTGGCCTTCACCTGCTAAAAAAATCAAAGAGCATACTGATAAAATAGAAAAAGTTTTAGTTGTTGAGTTAAATATTGCACAATACCATGGCGAGATTCAAAGAGCGGCGGCAAGACTTGATATTGACGGGCTATTTAAAGTTAATGGAAGACCAATATCTCCACATGAAATCGTTAGCAAAGTAAAGGAGTTATAAAATGGCGTTTAATTATGATAAATATTTAAGACTTGAAAAGATGCCAACACTGTGGTGTTGGGGTTGTGGTGATGGCGTTATTCTTAAAGCATTCGTTAGAGCAATTGATAAAATGGGTATGTCACAAGATGATGTATGTGTCGTATCAGGAATAGGGTGCTCTGGAAGATTCTCTTCTTATGTTGATTTTAACACAGTTCATACAACTCACGGTAGAACTATTGCTTATGCAACGGGTATAAAACTTGCACGTCCAGATAAAATGGTTGTATGTGTTGCTGGTGATGGTGATGCACTTGCTATTGGTGGTAATCATACTATTCATGGCTGTAGAAGAAATATAGATTTAACTATGATTATTATTAATAACTTTATTTATGGACTTACAAACTCACAAACTTCTCCAACTACTCCAAAAGGTATGTGGACAGTTTCTCAAAAAGCTGGAAATATAGATCCAACTTTTGATACTTGTAAACTTGCTATCGCCGCTGGAGCTTCATTTGTTGCTCGTGAGTCTATGTTAGACCCTAAAAGACTTGAAAAATCAATGATAAAAGCTATGCAGCATAAAGGTTTTTCAATGATGGAAGTACTCTCAAACTGTCATATTAATCTTGGTAGAAAAAACAAAATGGTTTCAGCTATGGAAAATCTTGCATGGATTGATAGCATAACAACTACTAAGAAAAAATATGATGCAATGACTCCAGAGGAGAGATTAAATCTTCTACCGACTGGCATCTTGCATGAAGATACAGAAGCTGATGAGTACTGCGATATGTATGCAGAGATCCAAAAAGTACATCAGGGTGAAAGAAAAGTAATCACTCAAGATGACTTTGCTAAAAAAATATAAGGAGACACTATGAGTAAAACATTGATGAGATTTACAGGCGTTGGTGGACAAGGTGTTCTTCTTGCTGGTGAAATTTTTGCGGCTGCAAAAATTAAAACTGGCGGTCATGGACTAAAAACTGCAACATATACATCGCAAGTTCGCGGTGGACCTACTGTTGTTGATATCCAACTTGATGATAAAGAAATCTACTATCCATATGCAAATGATGGAGAGATAGGCTTTATGCTCTCAGTTGCGCAGAAAAGCTATATTCTTTTTAAAGATGGTGTTCAACTAGGCGGAACAATAGTAATTGATCCAAATCTTGTTTACCCAACTGACGAAGATAGAAAAAAATGGAAAATTTTTGAAATTCCAATTATTACTATTGCTAAAGAAGAGGTAGGTAATGTTATTACTCAATCTGTTGTAGCACTAGCAATCGCAAACACTATGACAAATGCTCTTGACAAAGATGTACTTATAGAGACGATGCTCTCAAAAGTTCCAGTAAAAGTTCATGATGTAAATAAAAAAGCATATGAACTTGGTGAAAAATATGCTAAAGAGGCTATGAGTAAATAGTAGGTTTTAATATGACATTTCAACTTAATTGAAATGTCTAGTTCATTGTAAAAAAGACAATCTTAGAAATAGGGTTGTCTTTTTTTAGCTTCTATTTTAATACTATTTAGTATTAAAATAGCACTTTCTTTAAGCTATAAATCTAATATGTATTAATATTAGATTTATGATTTCAAAAAATATCTTCATTGATACTATAAAATATCAAATCTTTATACTTTCCCAAAAAAACTCGACATGTTTTTCAAACTGCGTAGACAAAATATTTGCAGAGTTATTATCAAATCTCATTAATGTCACTTGCAGTCTTATGTAGAAGAGGGTGGATAAAAACTCATAAGATATCATCATAGGATCTTGAGAGCGAATAAGTGAATTTTGCATCATAACAAAAAAAGCTTCTGAGAGCATCTTGATATTTTTATCATGAAATTCGCTCATAAACTGCTCTCTAAGCTCTTTGTTTTGAAATAGCTCTATCATGAGTAGCCTAAACATGTTTTCGTTGTTTTTATCAAAGGTTAGTAGCTTGTATTGCATCACAAAGTTTTGTAAAAACACTTTACCTTTTAAAGCTGCTTCTTTTATATCTAACCCTTCTTTTGTAAAAGGGGAGTTAAAAATACCTTTGGCAACTTCTAAAAATATTTCTTCTTTATTCTTATAGTGATTGTATATAGCACTCTCTCTAATACCAACTTCTTTAGCTATTTTCCTCACACTTGTAGCTCTATATCCTGATTCTGAGAATAGGGTAGTTGACACCTTTAGTATCTTATCTTTTGTTGAGCTTTTTTTCACTACTTGCGTAACCTGCGGCATTTGTAAACCTTTTTTTAAAGTATGAACAGTTGTTAATGTAAGTGGAATTATATATGAACAGTTGTTAATAATAGCTTATAGATAAAAGAACAACTGTTCATACATTAAAGGAACATGATGAACAGTTGTTCTTACGATAAAAAAACTGATTTAAAGGAAGTTTTTTGTAGTATTTCACAGGTACAGCAGATAGTGACTTGTATACTAGATATGCAAGAGGAAAGTCCGAGCTGCTATAAGACAGTGTTCCATTTAACTAATGGCCGTAGTAATACGAGGGAAAGTGCAACAGAGAGTAGACAGCTACTTTTAGTTCGCTAAAAGTAGTTACGGTGAAAGGGTGGTGTAAGAGACCACCAGTCTCTATGGCGACATAGAGAGCTTGTAAACCCAACATGGCAGCAAGAAACAGATGGTCAGCGTCTTATATTGCTACTGTTTCGCTAGAAGTGCTATGCAAATAGCAAAGTAGATTAATGCTATCAAAACAAGGGAACCGCTTTTTGCTTTGCAAAAATGTTTCTTTAGAAAACAAAACTCGGCTTACGCTGTACCTATTCATTTTAAAAACCTATTTATAGGTCTTATCTCACTATTTATTTTTTCATCTACTGTAGTGTAATAGCTACTACCATCAAAAAATTAGCATATCAGAAAAGCTTAGTATCATAATAAAGTTGTTGTTATTAATTGAATGCTCTTTACAATTATCATGTTGGATCCTGAATCAAGTTCAGGATGACAGTTTGTTTGTTCTGGATGATTCATGTCTATATTACTTGATACGGAAGCTAGTTTATGGATTAATCAGAGGTTTCCATTCTCATATCGCAGTAAAGTATGGATTTTAAACCTAAATTGATGTATATTTATATAGCAATGCACCAAAAACAAAGAACATACTAAACAATATCATTATTCAAGAGAATTTACATTATGTTAACCAATGATAAGAAACGTCATATTAACTAAGTCTAATACTAATAAATATTAAAGATATTTAGTCTTATTTATTAATAGTTAAGTATATGACTATATTATTACCTAGTTAAGTTAAGCACCGGCATTTCATTATTCATAGAATGAGGCTTGTCACAGACTAACTTAACCAGCTTACAAGTAATTGCTATATATTTTAATTGAATGCCCTGTACAATTATTAGGTTGGATCCCAAATCAAGTTTAGGATGACAGTTTATTTGTTCAGGATGACGCGTATTCTGACATTGCTTGATATGTAGTATCTAGCTTATAGATGAATCAGAAGGTTCAATTATAAGCCTACTATAGAATTAGAATCATATATACGGAGAGAAATATGAATGAAAGAAAAAAACTACTAATTACAGATATACAAAATCTTTTAAACTCTTATGATGCTGTTAAAACTACATCCATCAACCCTAGCCTATTAGAATTTATGGATGAAAATACTCTTATTAGTATTATTGATTCTCTTCTAGCTCAAAAAGAGAATCATTTTAAAGCTGATGAAGAGTGGCTTGAAAAGTTTAAAAAATATGATAATTAATTTATTTAAGCATTTAACGTAAATTCATTAAATATTTAAAAACAATCAAACAAGTAATTAAAATCCCCTATTCTACGTAGTTTTAAACTTTTTTTGTTTTTTTAGATGTCAATTGTTCTTCATTTGTTACCAAAAAATATGTATAATCTGTTTAATTAAAACAAATAAGGACACAATATGGCAAATATTGACTTAGTTCAGTTAACTGGACAGACAAAAAAACTCACAGCAATGATAGTTGAAGATGAAAAAGTAACAAATGAGTTACTAAGTTCTACTTTTAAAAATTTCTTTTCTGATGTATATTCTTGCTTTGATGGAGAAGAAGCGTTAAAAACATACAACAAATTAAAACCAGATGTTGTTTTTGTAGATATAGTAATGGCTGGGATGGATGGTATCGAACTATCAAGAAAAATCCGTCAAATCAACTCTACTCAAATCATTATAGTAATCTCAGCAAGTAATGATATAGAGAAAATCTCTGAATCTATAGAAGTTGGAGTAAATAGTTTTATCCAAAAACCAATAGATACTAAAAAAATTATCGAGCTTTTAACTAGCGTTGTAGCTATGATTACTAAAAAGAGAAAGATTGAAACTAAAACATTCTCTATCTCTCTTCCACTAGATCTTTACGACCTAGTAAATGATAATGCAAAGGCAGAGAGTATCTCTAAAAATGCTGTTATCATTAGAGCATTAAGAGGTTTTTACGAATAATAAAGTAAATTCTTACCGAGTTTTCGAAGTTTAAGGTTTTTTTAACGAATCACTTTATATAATTTCGGCTCGGTTTCAAATCGTCTTTAAGTGGCCCCATCGTCTAGCGGTCAGGATCCATGGTTTTCATCCATGTTACAGGAGTTCAATTCTCCTTGGGGTCACCACTTTTTCTTCAAACTCCCCTATTTTAAATACTTAAACAAGTTGATTTTTCAAGATATTTATATTTGATTCATATTTTAAACTTAATTTGGCAATATATTTAAAGTTATATCTCACATTTAGTGTAAATTATGCTATTATGAATCAATATTAAAACTAGGAAATTTATGTCATTTAACACACTTGGACTATCAGCTCCACTATTAAAAGCTATTAAAGAGCAAGGTTATACAGAACCTACTCCAATTCAAAAACAGTCTATTCCTGTAATACTAGATAG
>JAQUFE010000011.1:0-14431 GCA_028684815.1 Sulfurimonas sp. | reverse complement strand
CTTCCAAATGTTAGTGAAGATTATGTACATCGCATCGGCAGAACTGGTCGTGCTGGAAACAAAGGCGAGGCAATCTCTCTTGTGTGCATCGATGAAGATGAGTATTTAATAAACATCGAAAAACTTATAAAAAAAGATATTCCAAAAGTATGGCTAAAAGGCTTTAAGCCAGATCCATCCATAAAAGCTGAACCTATCAATCAAGGTGGCGGAGGAAGAGGTCGCGGAGGAAACTCTAGAAGCAGACCTAGCAATAAAGCAGCTCAAAGCAGAGCTAAATCAAAAGATGCTTCAAGCAGAAGAAGATAGATTAACAAATCAGCCTTTAACCTTAGATTTGTTAATATCATAAAAATTATTTTTAGGAAATTTCATGTTAAGATTTGCACCTAGTCCTACTGGTGATATGCATATAGGGAACTTAAGAGTCGCCCTATTTAACTATATTGTGTCAAAGCAAAAAAAAGAAGATTTGATAATTCGCATCGAAGATACAGACAAAGAGAGAAATATTGAAGGAAAAGATCAAGAAATTTTAGAAATTTTAGCTCTTTTTGGCATCACATATTCTCAAGTTATGTATCAGAGTGAAAACGTCCGCTTTCACTCTGCTATGGCTTTACAACTTATACATGAAAAAAAAGCTTTTAGCTGTTTTTGCTCTACCGAATGGCTTGAGAAAAAAAGAGAAGAAGCCAAAGAAAATAAAGAGGCTTATAGATATGATGATGCTTGCAGAAACCTACCTGATGAGCTTGTTATTGACAATCTCAACCCTTTTACCATTAGACTGGCAAGACCAGATAGCACCATAGTTATTGATGACTTGATAAAAGGTAGTGTAAGTTTTGAGCCAGATGCAGTAGATAGCTTTATCATTATGCGTCAAGATAAGACTCCAACATATAACTTTGCTTGTGCAGTGGATGATATGCTTAGTGATATCTCTTTGGTTATTCGTGGTGAAGACCATATGAGCAACACTCCAAAACAAGACCATATTAGAAAATCTTTGGGTTATGAGAAAAATGTCCAGTATGCACATCTTCCTATCATACTAAATGATATAGGCAAAAAAATGAGTAAAAGAGATGACGCATCTAGTGTTAAATGGCTTTTAGAAGAGGGTTTTGTTCCTAGTGCTATTTCAAATTATTTAATATTAATCGGAAACAAACCACCTTGTGAAGTATTTGACATGGAAGATGCCATAGAATGGTTTAACTTAGAGAGCATTTCAAAGTCCCCTGCTCGCTTTAGTATGGATCTACTAAGACATATTAACAAAGAGCATCTAAAGAAAATGGATGCGACTGAGCTTTCAAGATATGTAGGTTTTGCAGATGCTAACATTGGAGAGCTTGCAAAAATATATTTAGAAGAAGCATCCACTACAAAAGAGTTAAAATCTAAAATAACTACTATTTTTGCCACAAAAGAGATGCCACAAGAGTTTAGTGAAGCTGCAAAAATCATAACTCAAACTATTAAAGATGCGCCCTACTTTGAGGAATATGATGAGTTTAAAAATTATATTATGAAAACCTCTGGACTTAAGGGTAAAGATTTTTTTAAACCGCTTAGGATTTTACTAACCGGTAAAGAAAATGGTCCAGATCTTGCTTTAATTTATAAATATTTGAAAAACTATATAGGAGAGATTGTTAAATGAGCGTCTTAATAGAAATCATTCAGGGTTTAGGCTCTATCGTCGTAAGCCTTATCACTATCTACATTTGGGTTATCATCATAACTGCACTTTTGAGTTTTGTAAATCCAGATCCTTATAACCCGATAGTTCAGTTTTTAAACAGAGTTACACAACCAGCATATAGGTTTGTAAGAAAATTTATTAGAACTACTTTTAATGGCATCGACCTAGCTCCACTTATCATAGTCGTAGCATTGCAAATTTTAATAGTTTTATTAACTGCCCTGCTTCGCTCTTTTTAGACAATGTTTAAAATCTCTTTGTTACTTTTTATATCAGCAACTCTAAGTGCTGGTATAACACTTAAAGATATAGAATCAAAACCTGCTTGTCGGATGAAAAACTTTATGATTTGGCAGTTTCTAAAACAAGATATAACTCCTAAAGAAGCTGACAGAGCATACTCTTTAGTTGAGGGAAATAGCTATAAAATATATAAAGAGTATGTTAAAAAAACTGACAATCAAGAGATAAAAAGAAGAATCTCTTGCCAAGAAGAAAAAAACCTCCTCTCAATCAAAGATGAAGAGTGCCTAAAACTCGCTTTCTCTCTTTATAAAACACTTCCAATGACAAAAAAACAGAGAGAACTATTGGCTTTAAAAGTAAATGATAAATCCAAAAAAGAGCTTTTAAAGATGCAGAGTGAGCCATATTTGCAAGATGCTTATAAAAAATATGATGCAAATACAATTCTTACTAATTTTATCAGTACTACAAAAAAACACAGAAGAGAAAATCTAAATATCCTTCTTGATGAAGCTTTTATAAACTCTCTTGATAGCTCATGGAAAATATCTCAGTTTGTAGAACTAATTTTACATGATGAGCATCTAGATAAACTAAAGCAATCGTTATTTAATTTGAGAGGTGATAACCTCGACTCTAAAACTAATTTTAACCTTGCACTCCATCATCTTCAACATCAAAACAAGAGTAAGGCTATATCTTTTTTTAAGCTCTCACTACAAAAAGCCAAACATAGAATAGATGTAGATAAAAACTACTTTTGGATATATAAAGTTAGTAAAGATAGTAACTATTTAGACGAACTGCTAAAAAGTAGCGACATAAATATCTATACTCTTTATGCACATGAGATGCAAAACAAAGAGGTTAACAACTACTTTAGTGCAGTTGAGACAGATGATATAAAGACTCCAAGAGATATAAATGATCCTTTTGAGTGGAAAAGTATTTTACAAGAGATAAGAGAAGCTCCACAAGATAAGCTCTATGAACTATCGCAAAAGTATATGCACCAAGATATGATACCAGTTCAAACTATGATACTTGAGAGAGCTTATAGCTATAAGATGCATGGATTTGTTATGCCATATAGCAACTACTTAAGAGATGTAGAAAATGATGATAAAGCTCTTATTTATGCAATAATGCGTCAAGAGAGTAACTTTATACCATCAGCCTTATCTACCTCATACGCTCTAGGTTTAATGCAGATTATGCCCTTTTTGACTGATGATATATCAAAGAGAATTAAAGAGCCAGTAGAGAGTTATGAAGATATGTTTATCCCTAAAAACAATATAAACTACGCTCTAAAACACTTAGCGTGGATGAAAAAATCTCTCTATCACCCCCTTTTTATGGCTTATGCTTATAATGGTGGAATGGGGTTTTTAAGAAGACATCTTGAAGGTGGAACATTTGGTAAATCAGAGTATGAGCCATTCCTAAGTATGGAACTCATGACTAACAATGAGAGTAGAGAGTATGGAAAAAAGGTATTAGCAAACTATGTAATGTATAAAAAAGTATTAGGAGAAGATGTCTCTATTATTCATCTTTTTGATAGACTAAAGCATCCGAGCGAGACTGATCGGTTTCGAGAACAAGGCTGATTTTATCTTCACTCTCTTGTTTAAATGCTACGAGGTAGTATAGATTCCAGTCATTTTCTGCTGATACAAGGTGTGAAAATCTATTTTTGGCATCTAGTTTTTTTATCTTTATAGGTAGTTTAGAATTTAGCTTCATTGTAAGTTTTATATCATCTAGACTTTTAGGATCAAACATCTCTTTCTTATCTTTTAAGTATAGATATACATAAAAATACTCATCATTTGTATATACTTTAGGATAGACTTTGTTTAGATAGATGACTGATACTATGCCGTCTATGTTTTGTGACATTTTTATCTTTGAGTTTTGTAGATTTGCAGCACCTAGTTCTTGATCTTCTTGCATATTAAACTTATCAAAGGCATTTTTATCAGCGCAAGCTACAAAAAGTGTCAAAATAATAAAAATACCTAAAAAATTTACTGTTTTTTTCATATCTTTCTCTCTTCTTTTTCAAAGAATTATAGCTTATTAAACAAGCTTTTAAAGACTATTTTGTATAATCACTTAAAATTTTAAATATAAAGACATAACTTGAAAAAAAGATTAGCAGTTGCATTTACAGGTCCATCAAACAGTGGAAAGACTACACTTATTTTAAAAGTAGCTAGAAAGCTTATACATGAGCGAGGTAAAAAAGTAGCTATTATCAAGCATGATCCAAGTGATAAGGCTCGTTTTGATGTTGAGGGAAAAGATAGTTACAAGTTTTCAGACACTGGAGCAGAAGTCATAGTAACTTCACCAACGAGAACTACATACTTCTCAAAAGAAAACAAAGATTTAGATGAGATGATTAGACTCTTTGATAATTTTGACATCTTACTTGTAGAGGGCTTAAAAAACTTACCTCTTCCACGTATTAGCATCTTTAGAGACTCACTTGATAGTGATTACTTTGCTTATATGAATGCTCTAGCTATCGACAATAGCATAGATACAAGCAAATATGAGATACCATCAGGTGTTGATATCTTAGATTTAAATGAGTGTGAAGATGTTATAGCTTGGATACTAAAAAATGCAAAGGAAGTATAAATGACAGATATATTTGAAGCGATTCAAAAAACTGCAAAAAGAATCAAAAAAGCCATAGATGTAAAAGATATAGGCTACTCACAACAAGCAAACAGTTCTGGAGAGACTCAACTTCAGCTTGATATCCAGTGCGATATGATTATTGAAGAGGAGTTCTCTCAAGTTCCTTCAATCCACACAATAGCTAGTGAAGAGAAAGAAAAAGAGATGCTTCTTAACAAAGATGGAAAATATTTTATAGCGTATGACCCTCTTGATGGCTCTTCTTTAGTTGATGTAAACTTGAGCGTTGGCTCTATCTTTGGCATCTACGAGGGCGCATTTGAAGCTAAAAAAATGGTAGCATCTTGTTATGTTGTCTTTGGCCCTAGAGTTGAGATGGTTTTTGCTCACAATAAAACAAAACTTCACCTTCTTCAAGGTGAGGATTGGGTTTTTGTAAAAGAGATTCGTCTAAAAGACAAAGGCAATATAAATGCACCTGGTGGAACTCAGCAAAATTGGGAACCTTACCATAAAGAGATGATTGATGGTTTTTTTGCTGATGGCTATAGACTTAGATATTCTGGCGGAATGGTTCCAGACTTACATCAGATTCTTCTAAAAGGTGGAGGATTATTTTCATATCCAAATACAAGTGACAGACCTAATGGAAAACTTCGTAAGCTTTTTGAAGTTTTTCCTTTTGCCTTTGCCTTTATAAGAGCTGGCGGAGAAGCAACAGATGGAAAGTCTGACATCATGACATTAGGGTGTTCTGGTATACATGAGACATCTCAATGTTTTTTTGGCTCAAAAGATGAGATAAGCAAAGTAAAAGAAGTCTATGCAAACAACAGATAATACACAAACTGATAAGTTTGAGACCTATCTTGATGAGATGATATTAAAAGTTCAGGCTTGTCAAAAAGAGAGAGATTTAGATTCATGTAGTTTGTGTGATAAATATTTAGCTTGTGAACTAAGAAGCGAATATATAAGTGCCGTGTACAACAGCATGTCCAAAGGCGAAACTGGCGGTTTTGAGTTCTAAAAACTTTGATAAACTAAGTCCTATATAGCTAAATGCTTTTAATATTTGGTCTAGTACAATTGGACTTTGGACCGAAGCTGTCGTAAGACTCTCTCTAAGTGCTGACATGATAAACCAAAGAAACACAAGTACTGAATGCCTTGCGCTAAAGTCTACCGTAAGACTTTCTGTGAGAAACATAAGTGTTGGCCTGATAAACCAAAGAGGCACAAGTGCCGAGAGCCTTGCGCTGAGCAAAACCAAGCGTTAGCGTAGCCAAAGGGATTACTCCCTTTGGCGTGACAAAATAGATGAAGGGTTTCCTTCATTTTAAGAATTAAAATTAAGGAAGAGAGATTTTGAATAAGTATATTACAACACCTATCTACTATGTAAATGGCGAAGCGCATATTGGGCATGCATATACAACTTTTATAGCTGATACAATGGCGAGATATGAGAAACTAAAAGGCAATAAGACTTACTTTTTAACTGGAACTGATGAACATGGTCAAAAGATAGAAGAATCAGCACAAAAAAGTGGTAAACCTACTCAAGAATTTGCGGATGAGATAAGTGCATCTTTTAAAAATCTTTGGGATGAGTTTGAGATAAGCTATGATAAATTTATTAGAACTACGGACGCAGATCATATGCAAGGTGTTCAAAAAGCTTTTGAAGTTATGATGGCAAAAGGCGATATCTATAAAGATTTTTATGAGGGTCACTACTGTGTGAGCTGTGAGACTTTTTTTCCAGAAACTCAACTTGTAGATGGAGAGTTTTGCCCTGATTGTGGTAAACCTACAAATGTTGTAAAAGAAGAGAGCTACTTCTTTAGACTATCAAAATATGAAAATGCACTACTAGATCACTATGAGCAAAATCCTGATTTTATACTTCCTCGCTCTCGTGCAAATGAAGTTAAAAACTTTGTAAAAGGAGGACTGCGAGACCTATCTGTTACTCGTACCTCTTTTACTTGGGGAGTTCCTCTGCCTGAGTCTATGAATGACAAAGAACATGTTATGTATGTTTGGTTAGATGCTCTTTTAAACTATATAACTGCACTAGGCTATGGTAAAGATGATGCTAACATGGAATTTTGGCCTGCATCTATGCAGCTTGTTGGTAAAGATATCCTTCGCTTTCATGCTATCTACTGGCCTGCTTTTCTTATGAGTTTAGATTTACCTCTTCCTAAACACATTGGTGCACATGGTTGGTGGACTAGAGATGGCGAGAAGATGAGTAAGTCAAAAGGCAATGTTATCTCTCCAAGAGAGGTCTCAGATGCTTATGGAGTTGAAAATCTAAGATATTTTATGCTTAGAGAAGTTCCTTTTGGTCAAGATGGAGACTTCTCTCAAAGAGCATTTATAGATAGAATAAACTCTGAACTTAGTAACGATCTTGGAAATCTTCTAAACCGTATAATCGGTATGAGCGGCAAGTATTCTGACTTTGAGATAGATAGTAAAGATGTTCAAACATATCATAAAAATGAGCTAGATGCAATGAACGAAGCTCTTTCAAACCTAGATGATTTTATGCAAAATATGCAGACTCACAGATATTTAGAAGAGTTATGGAAACTTTTTGCTATAGGAAACAAAGCCATAGAAGAACACGCTCCATGGGTTAAAATGAAAGAAGGCAAAAAAGACGAAGCGCTTGCTACTGTAGCTCTAGTCGCTAATATTTTAGCTAAGGCTTCTATTATGCTAAGCCCTGTGATGCCAAAGACAACTGCAACAATTGCAGATGCGCTAAATTTTACTATTGACAATGCAAGTTACAATGAGCTTGTTATTGGTAAAAAGTTACTGAGCTCATTTACTATCAAACAAGTTCCACCTCTCTTTCCTCGTGTTGAAGAGCCTGTGTTACCAGAAGCTCCAGAAGCTCAACCAAACAGACCAGAAGAAGAGAGTAAGCAAGAGTTAGAACGAGACAATCTTATAGAGATAGGTCAATTTTTCGAGACTTCTCTAAAAGTTGGGTATATTATCGAAGCTGAGGAAGTACCAAAGAGTAAAAAACTTTTAAAACTTCAAGTTGATTTAGGTGAGAGTAAACCTCGTCAAGTTGTAGCTGGCATCAAAGAGTTTTACTCAGCCGATAGTTTAGTAGGGACACAAGTTTGTGTGGTTGCAAACTTAAAACCTGCAAAACTTATGGGTATGATCTCAGAGGGAATGCTTCTTGCTGCTAAGGATGAAGATGGTCTGTGTTTAGTAAGACCTGAAAAACCTAAAAAAGCAGGAACACCGATTGGATGAGACTTGAAAATCTACTGGCACTTACACATGGAATACTTATAAATGAGCCTTGTGTAAGTAGTTTTGAAAATACTATTTTTGATGTTCGTAGAGTAAAAAGAGGTGATCTTTTTTTTGCTTATAACACGGATGATATAGAAGCCGCTGTAAACAATGGTGCTTATGGGATTGTATTTGATAAACCAGCAGAGCTAAGTGACAGCGAGATAGCTTGGATAAAAGTTGATAACCTTGATGAGGCAATAAAGAGGCTTCTTCGCTTTAAACTTATTGAAAAAGAGGTTGTAGCTTATGAGTGCAATGAGATAGTACTAAAACTTGCTCTTCAAGTCATAACACAAAATAGTTTTTTAGTTGTTCACGGAGATATGAGAAGTGTTTTTAAGTCTCTATGGCAAGTAGAAGAGAGAGCGACTATACTCTTTTGCCCTACCCTAAATTCTAAAGATATCTTTACAGACATAAGAGTTTTAAGTAAAAACACAAGAGAATCCATACAAATCATGGAACAAACTCTTTTTGAGACTTCCTTTATCTATGATAATATTTTTTATGAGAGGCAACTTATATCGCCTTTTTTCATCCCTTACTTAGAAGAGCTTTTGCATCTATATAAGAGTTTAAAAGTAGATTTTAGACTTAGAAAATTTACACCAATTGAACATTTCGAAGCTGTTTTTACAAATAAAAATTTTGAGATTAAAGAGTTTGGGACTAGTGATAAAGTGCTTATTTTTGAGCAAAACACAAATATCATAGAGAGTGAGATAAAATTTCTACACTCAAGTGCACCTTGGGCAAAAATAATCTTCATAATCCCAAACTCTCTTGAGATTTCACAAGATAAGAGTATCTTTAAATATAAACATCAAAATGAGATACTTAGCATCTTAGGACAAAATAGTTTTCATTTTGCCCTTATTGTTGGAGTAGATAAAAGCATCTTAGAAAAAAAGATACCTTATCACACTCAACTAACTCTTTTTTAACTCAGGTTTCTCTTTATCTCTGCGAAAAATTCGCCTATATCGTCATGAAGAGCTTGCAGATCTTCTTCGTGTTCTACTTCATCAGCTAAAATCTGAGAGACAATATCATAAGTAACTATATCTTTACCTTTTGTTATATCTGCTAAATTTGAATAGACACTAATAGCGCACTGCTCGCCTTTTATAGCCTGTTCTAAAACTGATAAAACACTCGGATCTTCTGGTGCTTCATAAGCACAATTAGAATACTTCGTCCAATCATTTGGATGTAAAGTAGGTGTGCCACCTAGTTGCAAGATGCGCTCAGCTATCATATCTGCGTGACGCAATTCATCTGCAGCATGCTCTATAAGCTCAGCAATTGCAGCATCTTTCATAATGCCTTTTATTACCTTTGCCTCAATAAAATACTGATAATAAGCTAACCACTCATCACAATAAGCCTTATTTAGCAGATCTACAACTTCTGTAGCTTCTATACCTTTTAATATCGAGATTCCTCTTTTTGCCATAATTTTGCTCCTTTGTTTTGTATTTAAAATTTTTCTAGAGCTCCATTATGCCATATTTAAATAAACTCTCTCTTTAGTGCATCTTTGTTTATCTTACTTTTATCACTTTGCACGAGTGGAAGGGACTTTTTATATATAACTCTGCTTGGAATCATATAAGAAGCAAGATGCTTTTTAAGCTCAAATATTATCTCTTTTGGAGCTAACTCGCTAAGAGCTGAGTAAACCATAATGATTTCCTCTTCTATCTCTTCATTTTTTATAGAAAAAACAGCGCACTCTTTTATCTGAGGTAAAGATTTCTTTACAACAGACTCTATCTCAAAAGGTGAGACTCTAAAACCCCTTGTCTTTATCATATCATCATCTCTTGATACAAAGTAGAGATATCCCTCTTCATCTTTATAAACATAGTCTCCAGATGCAACCACTACTTCATCTCTGAGTTGACCTTCTAAGTTTATGATATCTTTTAAAATCTCAATCGACTTAAATCTTTTTGCATTTTGCTCAGGTGCCTTCCAAAAACCACGATATATATAGCCGCCTCTATGGATCAACTCCCCTACTTCACGTACTTTGCACTCTTTTCCCTCTTCATTTACTACAAAGAGTTCAACATCAGGTATAGCCTTTCCGATAGACTCAGGTCTTATCTCAATCTGTGATGGATCAAGATATGTTGAGCGGAAGGCTTCTGTTAGACCGTGCATAGAAAAAAATTGCGCTTCTTTAAAAGTTTTTTTACACTCTTTTATCATCTTCGGAGTTACATTTCCACCCGATGAAGTAATAATTCTAACTCCGTCAAAAAGTTCAGGATTTGGGATTCTATCGATGTCAAAAATTTGCGTGATATTTACAGGCATAAGAGGTAAAATACTCACTTTATCATCTATAAGATGGTTGAAAAAATCTTCTGGAAGTATAAATCTATGAAGTGCAAGTGTAGCTCTTTTATAGAGTGTGCTAAAGATTTGATTTAGTCCATAATCTAGGTTAAAGATAAGGATGCCAGAGATAACATCACTCTCTTTTAGGCTGAGATATTGTGAGACCACGCGAGCAGAATCTATAAGATTTCTATGAGAAATCACTATACCTTTTGGAGTCCCAGAGAGTCCAAAAGAGTAGGTAATTACTGCGTTGTTATATCCATTTATATTGCAAATATATGGTTTATTATAGTATTTAAAAATCTCTTCAAATGAAGCTATATCGCTAGATGCTGTCTCATATGAAATAATATGACCATCAAATTCAATCTCCTCAATACTCTCTAATTTCAGTTTATCAGTTATGATGCATTTTATGTCACAATCATCTATAATATACTCAATTTGTTGCGGTTTTAAAAGCTTAGTAAGAGGCACTAAAATGTAAGGAGTTGAGAGAATTGCAAGTATCGCAATAGCCTGATCTATCCCTTTGTTTGAATATACTCCGATTCGTGACTCTTTAGCAAGATCTAGCTCTTTTAAATAGTAAGCGACTTGATCCACTTTTCTTAAAAGTTCTTTGTAGCTAATACTCTTTTCTTTAAAAACTATCGCTTTTTTCTCAGGATGACTAATAGCTCCATCTTCTATAAGCGTTCTAATAGAGTTAATCGACATTTAAATCTCCTTTTGCTCCAATAGTCCAGATATCGTAGTTGCTATCTAAGACTGTCATTGGATTGTGTTGTGAATTTAGTATCTTTTTATAAAAAAATGAGATGATATCTTCTATCTCACATGCAGATAAAACCTTAGTGATGCCACCTGTAAAGACTATGGAGTTTATAGAGAGTAGTTTTAAGTTTATATATGCTTGTTTGTAGTGTGACATCTTTGTAAGTACCAGAAAAATTGCTAGTTGCATCAAAACCTTAGTACCCTTTTGACTCTCATCACTAAAGATGTTTTCAGTCACTTTTAGATGCGCTAAGAGCTCATAAACGAACTCATTACTTTGGGCTGCAAAGATTAGAGACTCTTTTGATTTATAAACCCCAAGTTTTTTAAAAACAAGTCTATCATACTCATTTTCTGTAACAATATTGTCATCAACTAAGTCTTTTGAGTAGTGAATGTCTGTTGTAGCTCCACCTATATCTATAAGTATAAAAGGATCAACCACTCCAAACTTTGTATGGATAAATGGAAGTGTTTTGTTTACTATATATGGGGTTGAGTATATTTGATTTGCGGTTATTTCATAGAGGTTTTTGATATCTTCTTTTCCCTCAATATCTAGTTGATATAGGTTTGTAAGATAGGCTTTTAGGTTTTCTTCTACAATATGAAGCTTTTCATCTATGATATTAGGTAATATGACTAGATTTTCTATATTTTTCTCTAACTTTTGTGCTTCATTTTCACACCCTACAAAGACCACATTTGAGTAGTTTAGCATCTTTAAATAGTCATACAAATCATCTTTAAAGATATCCTTATTCGTGTTAATCCCACCAACTATAATGACCACATCTATCAAATCACTTGGAATGGAGTAGCTAGATAAGTTTTGATACATCACGCTCTCAATGATGTTAATGCCAGAGTTAAAAGCGATATTTTTAGCATACTTTAGAGAAAAAGAGTTTGTAAGTCCGATGATAAGCGTACTTAGACCTCCATTTGCAGATGAGCAGATATATACATCATCTTTTTTATAGCACTCTATGGTTTTTGAGCATTTGAACTTTAAATCATCTAAAATATCTTTGTTAAAATCTCTAAAATGCTGCTCAATACTCTCTTGTGAGCTAACTTTAAAGTAGGTACTTCCTATATCTATTAAGAGTCTATTCATTGCATGATTCCTATGTCGTGGATGATATCATTTACTATACTTGTAGTGTCCTTAGAGAGGTCACATTGTGCTTTTTCATACTCGTAGCATCTATCTGGGATGGGAACATTTCCTCGTTTAATGATGCGGATATTTTTCTTAGCATCTCGTATGGTAATCATCTCGTTGTGGTTTATGATGTGAGGAGAAAAAGGCACATCTATGATGCCACTCTTTATGGAGTTAAAAACTTTTCTCCAAAGTGTGTCGGCTGGATCATTAAAAACCGCTTCCATAATAGCGTGAACTTCAAGAGTCAGTATCTCTTCTTCCTCTTCATCTACAATGCGAGGAAGTCCATTTAAGATGCCAAGAGTGTACTGAGTATTTGCAACTGTTGCGGCATTTGCCTCTTTTGTAGGAATGCCTGAAGCTTCTTCTCTTGTTTTAGTGATAATCTTGTCAGCTCCGACCATAGATGCTATGACTGTTGACATGTTTATAAGTTGTTCTGCAAAGCTTTTGTTGGTTGGAAACGCTCCCATCCACTGATGATAAACGAGGTGAATCTTTGCATCTTCGCAACCTATCTCTTTTGCGTAGTGAGCTGAGAGTTTTCTTATAACCGCACCCATTACAATGTCTTGGTTTACAGAACCAGTTTGAGAAAAAGAGACCGAGAATGATTTAACACCCTCTTCTAGTGAGAGTAGCATCTCTAAGAGTTGTATAGTTATAGTGATAGCTGGAGGCACAAGAGTTGCAGTTAGTGGTCCAAAAGATTCTCTGTTTATCGGCTCATTTAAGCGAGAGTAGTTTGCACAGATCTTCTCAACATATTTCCAATACAAAAAGGCTTTATCTAGTGGAAAGTTTTTAGAATATGGCAGTAAGTAGGTAATAGGACCGCCCTCTATCTCAAAGATGCCAGATGCGATAGCAGTCTCAATAAGAAGTCTTGCATCTGGCGTGCCGTGCCTTAGGCTCACAGGCTTGTTAAAGTGAGTTATCATCTTTCTTGTATTTCTATAGCCGTGATTTACAAGTGGATAGCCATTTAACATATCTACATCATTTTCTTCACTAAGCCTGAGCATCTTTTTTGCAGTTGCGTAGTCGTTTAGTCTTGTGTTTGAGTCAATGGTAAGTGGCAATACATCGACATTTGCATTTACAAAGAACTCATTTAGAGCAAACTGTTTTTTGTATGTAGGAAAACCGCCACGAGGTTGGACTAGCATCTTTGTTTTTTTCTTAAAATGATGCGAGATAAAGAGTTCTTTACTTGCATTTTTCACAAACTCTTCAACCTCTGCAAAGTCGAAATTATCCACATACTCGTTACTTAGTATAATTTCCCTCTCTTCTTGAAGCAAGCTCATCTCATACCTCTTTGTTTTAAGTACTCTTCTAAAGTGTCAAGCCCTGTATTTAAGTCAACTTGATGAAAAACAAGATCAAAACCATAGTTTTTATATTTTGGTACTATCTCCTCTGCATCTGCGCTACCTACAACTAAGTTTCCACCTATCATCATCACAAGATTGTCTAAGCCTTTATAGCTTGATTTTAGAAGTTTTATCTCCCTACTCCAGCCCTCAGCCTCGCCATTTAGTGAAGAGATAAGAAGCACCTCCGCCCCAGTCTCAACCACCGCATCAAAAAACTCTTCAAGGTAAGTATTTACCCCAAGATTAAAAACCTCAAAACCCCTTGCCTTTAAAGAGAGCTCGATGAGTCTATTTGCCACAACATGTATATCATTCCCAACTACGCCTGTTACTACTTTCATGCTAATTCATGCCTATTTATTATTATGCTGCAAGGATATCAAAAATCTTTTAAAAGTTTGGTAAGGTGGGGTTTTAAAATAGAGTTAAACTTAAGGGACATTTTGTCCTTTTAATGTGTTTTATTAAAAATAACGAAACACTTTGTCCAAATAACGAAGAATCTGTGCATAAAAGGACATATGATTTTTAAGAATACTGGTAAACAAGAGTATAAAATCTTAGATATATAGCAATTTACAACTAATCTAACCAGATAAAAGGACATTTGAGGTGTCGATTTAATTTGTGATTTTATAGTTAATTATGATAATATATTGCTTGAATAAGTAGTTGTCTGGACGCTTCGCATCCAGACAACGGGGGCGCGGGTTGAACACCCGCTTGTAATCTGTTGCATTCGCACCAGACAACAAGCGGGAGGAGCAAGCAACCATTGCAAAACCTAAAGGTTTTCCA
>JAQUFE010000043.1 GCA_028684815.1 Sulfurimonas sp. | reverse complement strand
CTAATCTGAACTCTTCACTGTATGTTCTTCTTGCCATTTTTTAACCCTGTTAAATCTCATAATACTTTCATATTATTTTATCTAAATTACTGAATTAAATAGTGTCTAGTTTATAGGGGACATTCCACAATTGATGACTTTAGAGACTTTGCTAGAAATGACAAAGAGAAGGAACTGTTTGATTTAAAAGATATTTTTACACATGCTGTAGAAATTTTATCCCATAGATTTGGTAAAACATCCATAGATGTACATAATGATATTGTGAGTTTTAAATATCGTTCATACAAAAATTTTCTAATTCAGATACTAATAAATATCTTAAACAACGCTATTGATGTGATTAAAACAGATGATGAACAAAAATGGATAAAAGCAAAATCTTTTATAAAAGACAATGCGGTAATCCTTCAAATTTGTGATAATGGCGGTGGGATAAAGATGGATAATATAGAATCCATCTTTGAAAAACATGTCACTACTAAAGATGACAAAGAGGATTCTGGAGTGGGTCTATATATGTGCCGCCAAATAATAGAAAAAAAATTAAATGGAGATATCAGTGCATACAATACTAATGATGGTGCATGCTTAGAACTTCGCCTACCTATTATAAATGAGGAATAGCTTGAATGTCAAAATATATTGAAGAAAAAAATCTGCGAAAAACTATTTTAGTTGTGGATGATAATGCTGAAAATCTTTTTCTTATTTTAGATCTACTAAAAGACAAATATAGAGTAAAAGTAGCAAATAGTGGAGAAAAAGCACTTAAATTCCTTGAGTCTTCAGATGCTGTCGATCTAATATTACTTGATATTATGATGCCTGGGCTCAGTGGGTACGATGTTATTAAAGTATTAAAAAAAGATATTAAAACAAAAGATATCCCCGTTATTTTTTTAACTGCAATGAGAGATGTTGAGGATGAACAAAAGGGTCTTGAGATGGGAGCGGCGGACTATATTACAAAACCTCTTTCAGCCTCTATAATGCTCTCAAGAATTAAGACCCAGCTAGAAAATAAAGAAGCAAAAGATTTTTTAAAAGATAAAAACATATATTTAGAAAAAGAGATAATCAAAAGAACAAAAGAGGTCTCTGTTATTAAAGATGTGACAATACTTACTCTTACTTCTCTTGCTGAAACAAGAGACTTAGATACAGGAAATCACATAAAAAGAACACAACACTATATCTTTATCTTAGCAGTTGCACTAAAAAATCATCCTAGATTTATGGAATATCTAAGTGATGAAATGATAGAAACTCTCTATAGATCTGCTCCTTTGCATGATATAGGAAAGGTAGGTATTGCCGATAAAATTCTTTTAAAGCCTGGAATTCTTACTCTAGAAGAGTTTGAGATAATGAAGAGGCACACAACTTTAGGCAAAGATGCAATAGAGCATGCTGAAAAAGAACTTGGCGTAGAAGTAAAATGTTTAAGAGTTGCAAAAGAGATAGCCTTCAGCCATCATGAAAACTATGATGGAAGCGGTTATCCACTTGGACTTTGTGGTGATGAAATTCCAATCTCAGCAAGGCTTATGGCAGTGGCTGATGTATATGATGCTCTTATAAGTGAGAGAATCTATAAAAGTGCTATCTCTCATGAAGATGCAGTAAAAACAATAGTACAAGGCAGTGGCTCTAAGTTTGATTCGGACATAGTAGATGTCTTTGTAGCACGTCATAATGATTTCTTAAGAGTTGCAAAAAGCTTTCTTGATAATGCATCTGTAATCGAGCAAAAAAGTGAACAGCTAAGTCAAATATTGTAAAATTTTAAAAGGATTGATATGAAAGTAGTTATATTATTTATTTATTTTATATTTTCTCATCTTATGTTTGCAGCAGAATTCAAAGATTCTTTAACTAAAAAAGAATTAGAGTGGCTACACAATCATCCCACAATAAAATATTCTGGAAATCCAAACCATCTCCCTTATGAAGCTTTTGATGATTACGGAAATCACATCGGAATGGTAGCTGATTATCTAGATATTATAAAGAAAAAACTAAATATTGAGATACAAAGAGTTCCATCTCAACCTTGGCCAGATGCTGTTAAAAAAAACAAAAATACGCAAGTTGATATATTGAGTAACTATACAAATAATAAAGATTTTTTGAACACTCATATTATGACTCATGGCTTTATTAAAAGTCCAATTGTACTTATTAAACAAAGGGCTGATTATCAACCTTTTATATCAGATTTATCAGAGCTAAAAAATGAAACAATTGCTCTAGGGAGGAGACACTCCTTTTTAAAGAGTGTCTTTGAAAACTATCCAAATCTCAATTATAGAGAGGTAAATAGTGTAGAAGATGGTCTTAAAGGGGTAGCTTCAGGAGAGTACGGAGCTGCCTTAGTGACTCTAAATACTGGAACTTATAACATAGCTAAACATGGTTTACATAATTTACAGGTTGTTGGCAAATTAATATATGATTTGGAACTTGGGTTTCAGGTTAAAAAGGAGTATGCACCTTTTGTAGGCATCTTAAACAAAGCATTAAGCTCAATAACTCAAGAAGAGCGCCAAAGAATCTCAAATAAATGGACAAATATAGAGGTTAAAAATAGGATAGTATCTAAATATATGTGGATATCTATAGCCCTAATAGTCTTTTTGTTAATACTCTTTTTTTATATAAATTATGAATTAAAAAAGAAGGTAGCAAAGAGCACTTCTGAACTATCTAAACTATTAAACTCTTTTGATGAGTATATTATCGCCTCAAAAACAGATTTAGATGGAAAGATAACATATGTTAGTAAGGCTTTTTGCAAGATAAGTGGCTACTCATCAGATGAGCTACTAGGCCAAAATCATAGAATAATAAAGCATCCAGATAACAGCCCTGATATCTATACTGATCTGTGGGGAACTATAAAAAATGGAAAAATTTGGCACGGTGTAGTTAAAAATATAAAAAAAGATGGTGGAAGCTATTGGTCACAAACTGTTATAGAACAAAATTATGATGATTTAGGAAAAGTAGTAGGATACACAGCTATTAGAAATGATGTTACTGCAAAAGTTGAACTCCAAGAACTTACTGCAAATCTAGAAAAAATAGTCAAAAGTAGAACAGAGGAACTTTTTGAGCTTAATATCCAACAAAAGACTATATTTGATTCTGCCACCATTGGAATAATACTATTAAAAGATAGTGTTATTAAACAGATCAATAATGAAGCTTGTAAAATGTTTGGGTATGAGGAAAGCGAACTTGTTGGTAATACAACAAATATTTTTTGTGAGAAAGAAGATTGTTATGAAAATGTCGAAAGGCATTATGAACCTTTAAGAGCAGGTAAAATTTCTATATGGGAACAAAAATTAATCAGAAAAGACAAGACTTCCTTTGTAGCTAAAATCCATCTAAAAGCAAAAGATGCCAATGACTTCACTAAGGGAATAGTTGCGACGATAGATGATATAACGCTAGAGCATAAAGCTCTAGAAGATATAAAAGGTGCAAAGAGAATAGCTGAAGATGCCACAAAAGCAAAAGGTGAGTTTTTAGCAAATATGAGTCATGAGATAAGAACGCCAATGAATGCTATTATAGGGATGTCTTATCTAGCCCTTGGAACAAATCTGAACAATCAGCAAAGAAGCTATGTTCAGAAGATTGAAAATGCTGCAAAAAATCTCTTAAGCATCATAAATGATATTTTAGATTTTTCAAAAATAGAAGCAAAAAAAATGACTCTTGAACATAAAGAGTTCTATCTTGAATCTATCTTTGAAAACTTAATGGATATCTTTGTCTTTAAGATACAACAAAAAAGACTCAAACTCCTTTTTAACATAGATAAAGATACACCATCCGTACTTATAGGAGACTCACTAAGGTTATCTCAAATCTTAATTAATCTAGTTGGCAATGCTGTTAAATTTACTCAAAAAGGTGAGATTATCATTAGTGTAAAGGTACTACAAAGAGCAGACAATCATATAAGACTAAAGTTTGAGGTAAAAGATAGTGGTATTGGTCTCTCTGATGAACTAATTAATAGGCTATTTACCCCTTTTGAACAAGCAGATGGCTCTACAACAAGAACTTATGGTGGTACAGGGCTAGGACTTTCAATATGTAAAAATTTGGTCAAGATGATGGATGGAGAGATAGGTGTAGAGAGCGAACTTGGCAAGGGAAGCACTTTTTACTTCGATGTCAATCTTGGTTTAACAAAAAACAATAAACAGTTCCTTAATGACAATATTACAGAGAAGCTCCTTACTCCATCAAATCTTTATGACACAGTTTTGTCAGCTTTTGGGCAACAAACAACAAAGTACAGCAACTACAATAACATAGCTAAATCTGTCGGTGGTGGAGTGCTTTTAGTAGTAGAAGATAATTATGATAATCAAGAGATTGCAAAAGAACTTTTGAAAAAAGTAGGAGTTAAAACAGATTTTGCTTTTAATGGGATGGAAGCTTTAGAAATGGTTAAAAAAAATGAGTATGATGCTGTGCTTATGGATTGTCAGATGCCAGTAATGGATGGTTACGAAGCAACAAAAATATTAAAAGAAGATAATCGATTTAAAAATATCCCTATCATTGCCATGACAGCAAATAGCACACAAGCCGATAAAGAGCAGTGTCTTTTGATTGGTATGAGTGATATTATCACCAAACCTATCAATATTCACAATTTTTATAGCGTACTTATAGAGTGGGTTAAACCAAGAAATCCTACATTTGGAATAAAGGCAAATCCACAAAAAAACTCTAAAATAAATCTTCACGGTATGCAAATCAAGGGAATGAGTGTAGATAAAGCTCTTATGAGATTTCAAGGGGATGATGAGATACTCTTTAATATGTTAAAAAGATTTTCAAACTCTCAAAAAGACACTGTAGATATGATATCTTTTACTTTTAAAATTGGTGATATACAAGGTTTGCAAAGAGATATTCATACTTTAAAAGGCTTGTGCGGCAATTTGGAAGCAGAGTACCTTTACAAAGAGTTGCAAAAGCTAGAGCAGGAGTTAAAGTCGCCAACTCAAAATAGAAACTATATAGAGTCTATGATTTTAGATATAGGTAAAAATTTAAAGACTTTAATCGCCTCTATAGATGAAAATCTTATAGCTTTTGAGAAACTATCAAATGAAGAGGATAGCAGTGTGTTATCAAGCAGTTTTGATATAGAGGAGATAACGAGTGAATTATCTGAGTTAGATGAGCTATTTAGAAGTCTTGATTCAGATGCACTTGAACATACACAAATAATAGTTAAAAAACTAACCAACCATGTTTCAAAAGAGAGGCTAGACTCTATGTTAGAAGCCTCTCTTAATTTTGATTTTGAAGAGGCACAATTATTTCTAAAAGAGATTTCAAAAGAGTTAGAAATAGATGTTTCTTAACATAAACAGAGGAGTTAAACATCATGTCTAAAGAGAGTTTCTTAGCACTTAAGCAAAAAGTTGATGCATTGTCACTTTTATATGTTGAAGACAACAAAGGTTTACAGGAACAAGCAGGCAAGATTTTTAAAAAAATTTTTAACAATCTTATGTTAGCGGATAGCGGAGAAAGTGCTTTTTTGCTCTTTAAAGAGCATCAACCTGATATTGTCATAACTGATATAAATATGGGCAAAATAAACGGTCTTAAACTCTCAAGAATGATAAAAAAGATAAATCCTTTTGTAAAGATAATCATAACATCTGCATTTGATGATAAAGATTATCTATTTGAAGCGATAGATATAAATGTAAGTAAATATCTAAAAAAACCTATGACAATAGCGGATTTAACAGATGCTATTACTAAAGTGGTAAATGAGATAGAATTTGAAAATAGTAGAAATGTTTTTGAACACTATATAAAAGATATATTCCATTATCAAGATAGTTTACTTATCCTTATAAAAAACAATGAGGTGCTTATAGCAAATAAAAAATGTTTAGAATTTTTTTCACAAGAATCTTTAGAGAGTTTTAAAGAATTTTTTAAAACTTTTGACAAAGAAATCTTAAAACATAATAATTTTTTATATAACCATGATGATATAGATTGGCTAGAGAGTGCTAAAAATGGTAATGGAAAACTTTTTAATGTAAAAATAGCCGATAAAAATGACATAAGTAGGCACTTTATACTAAAAGCTTATAAAATTCCAGATAAAGATGAAACCTACATTCTCTCCTTTGATGATATTACCGATTTAAACCTGCTTATTATCTATGATAAAGAGGCTATGAAACAAGAGAAACAAGAGAGTCAAAAAAAGATTATATATGGTGTTTTAGAGGCCATTAAAAGAAATAACTCCACTATAAAAATATATAATTCATACAAGGGGATAATTATCTCAAATATAGGTATATTAGAAAAGATATCAGAAAAAGAGATTGTGATACAACTACCCTATCTTCAACTAAGAGCAATACAAATAAATAATAACTTAACAATTGAGTCTGAGCTTTTTCCAGCTGCCGTTTTTTGTAGTATAGAAAGGATAGATTTTGAAAATTCTCATGTTGTTATAAAAAATTATAAATTTATAGACAACATACCTTCTGAGCAGGAGTTTATAAGAGTAGAACCTGAGGAGAATCATAAGATTTCACTCTTTTATGATGAACGAAAAATACACGCTGATGTTAAAATTATTGATATAGGTATAGGAGGAGCAAAGGTCGCCCTATCTCTCATTCCTCCTGGGTTTAAAGAAGGCGATAAAGTAATAGTAGATATGGTCTTTACATCAGGTGCAAAACCTCTTATTATTAACACAAAAGCCAGAGTAGTTAAGTTGACTGAAGGAAAAAGAGAATTTGTGGTTATTTTGTTGCTTAATAATGACGCTAATATAAAAAAACTTTTAACAGCTTATATAGCAAATAGGCAAATGGCTCTAATAAGAGAGTTTAAAAATCTATCACTATAGGCAAAGCTCATCGTGGAGAATGCCCTTGGCTAGCATTCATAAAAGCATCGCTTTCTACAACCCTGACAAGTTCTAAACCCTAACATCTCCCTCGGAAGCGAGGTTTTAACCTCGCAAAATAAAGCTTAAAAGCATATTCTGGTTTTAATGTAAGAAATGTCTAACCTCAGAGAAATAAAGACTCATACCAAACTCATTAGCAGCGTCGATAATCTCATCATCACGAATAGAACCACCTGGTTCTATAACACTTTTTACTCCAGCTGCTGCTGCTGCATCTATGGAGTCACGAAATGGAAAAAACGCTTCAGATGCAAGTGCTGCACCTGTTACATCTAGTCCCATCTCTTTAGCTTTTTTAAGCGCGCATTGGCTTGCATCTACACGGCTAGTCATTCCCATTCCAACTGCTACCATCGCAGAGTTTTTAACATAGACTACACAGTTTGACTTTGTAAGAGATGCTACTTTGTATGCTATCTCCATATCTTTAAGTTCGCTAGCAGTTGCCGCTTTTTTACTAACAAGCTTTGCATCTCTTACTTCATTGTCATTAACTTTGTCTGCATCTTGATATACAAAACCGCCATCAATATGCTTAAAGTCTTTTTTGTCATCTGCTAAAATTAACTTATCACTCCCCTGCTCAAAAAGCTTGATACGCTTTTTAGATGCAAACACTTCTTGAGCTTCCTCTGTAATGCGGCCAGCAATGATAACTTCTAAGAAGATTTCATTCATCTTTAGTGCTAACTCCTTTGTTACAACACCATTAACCGCTACTACTCCACCAAACGCAGAAACAGGGTCACACTTTAGCGCTTCTTCATAAGCTTCAAGCAGAGTATCTTTTATAGCAAATCCGCAAGGATTTCCGTGCTTTGTGATACAAACAGCATTTTCATCTCCAAAGGCAGATGCAATTTTTACGGCTCCACTTAAATCATTAAGGTTGTTAAAACTAGCCTCGCCTTTTAGAGTTTTAAAGTTATTGCTATAATGCTTGTTAAACTCATAGAGAGCACCTTTTTGATGAGGATTTTCTCCATAACGAGTATCCATAACTTTACTTCCTACTACGAATTGTTTCTCACCAAAACCACCATTAAAGCGCTCATTCATATAGTTCGCTATCATCGAGTCGTAAGCTGCAGTATGCTCATAAGCTTTTATCATAAAAGAGCGGCGAAACTCTTTTGTATTTTTCTCACTCTCTATTGCATCTATGACTTCGTTATAGTCAGATGCATCTGTTACAATAATAACACTATCAAAGTTTTTTGCAGCACTTCTAACCATAGCAGGTCCACCGATGTCGATGTTTTCTATGATCTCATCAAAGTCATCAGTCTTCTCTATCGTTTCTTTAAAAGGGTAAAGATTTACACATACTAAGTCTATAGACTCTACGCCTAACTCTTTAGCTTGGTTTATGTGTGAATCTTTGTCACGGCGATATAAAATTCCACCATGAACAAATGGATTTAGAGTTTTAACACGTCCTTCAAAACACTCAGGAAACTTTGTAACTTCATCAATCTCAATAGCCTCTACACCATTTTCAAGTAGTATCTTGTATGTACCACCTGTTGAGATTATCTCATAACCATTTTTCACAAGTTTTTTACAAAACTCAACTACGCCACTCTTATCACTAACACTTACTAATGCTCTCTTTGCCAAAACTATCCTTTTATCTTCTAATAATACATTTATCGCAATTTTAGCTAAACTATTATTATGAAACTATAAGCTTAGAGTTCAACTCTCTTAAAGAATAGTTTAAATACCCTTTCGTAATTTTGTAGAAGAAAAATATTTATAGAGGTTTTAATATGAAAAAAATTGCAATTCTTTGTTCTGGCGGTGATGTCTCTGGCATGAACCCTGCTCTTAAACACTTTGTAGAGTACTCAATCCAAAAAGGTTTAATTCCGCATCTAGTATATAACGGATATGAAGGTTTGATAGACGATGATATTAAAGAGGCTAGTTACTCTGATGTTTCTGGGATTATAAATCGAGGCGGTACTAATATTGGAAGTGCAAGAAGTAAGAGATTTCGTGAGAAAAAATATAGAGATATAGCAAAACAAAACCTAGATGCTAGAGGTATTGACATGCTTGTAGCTATGGGCGGAGATGGCTCATTTAAAGCACTTGATATTTTTTATAGAGAGAGTGGAATAAAATTTTGCGGAATTCCAGCTACTATTGATAACGATATAAATGGCACTGACTACTCCTTAGGAGTTGATACTGCTCTTAACATCATAAAAGTATCTATAGATGCCATAAGAGACACTGCATCTTCATTTAGAAGAGCTTTTGTTATAGAGACTATGGGTAGAGATTGTGGCTACTTAGCACTAATCTCTCACCTTACTTCTGGATCTGAATTGTGTCTTATTCCTGAAGTTGATTATGATTTAAAGGACTATGAAGAAGAGTTCAAAAAGCAGATAAAAAATGGTAGAAGATACTTTATAGCTATTGTTTCAGAGGGTATAAGACAAGACTCTTCTGAGATTTCCAAATGGTTTGAAGAAGTTATAGGAATGGAGTCAAGAGTAAGCATCTTAGGTCATATTCAAAGAGGTGGCAATCCTAGTACTTATGATAGACTTATGGCTTATAAGTTTGTAAATTACGCTATAGATGGACTCCTTGATGGAAATACAATGAGTGTTATTTGCTATACAAAAAATGGTTTTGAATTTAAAACTATAGAAGAAGTTACCTCAAAGAAAAAAGAGTTAGATGCAGAGCTAATCTCTTACCTAAGTAACCACTAAATATGTACAAACTAATCTATTTCGTACCTCTAGATGCCAAAGAGAAGACTAAAAAGGCTCTCTTTAATATTGGCGTTGGTAGGTATGAAAACTATGAGTTTTGCTCTTTTGAGACTCTAGGAGTTGGGCAGTTTAAACCTATAGGAGATGCAAATCCACATATAGGTAGATTGGACAGAGTAGAAAAAGTACAAGAGTACAAGGTTGAAATGATTTGCAGTGATGAACTTATAAAAGAGGCTGTAAAAGTTTTAAAAGAGAGTCATCCCTATGAAGAAGTAGCTTATGAAGTTTTTAGGATTGAGGAGTTTTAAATAGAACAAAATCTTTGAGTCAGACAAATGTCTGCCTCAAAGCCGTTGCAAAAACTTTTGCAAATAAAATTATAAGAGAGCTATTAAACTCTCTCTATAACTTTTTTAAATGTGTTAAAGTAGTTGTCTTGTAACTCTTCTAAATTCATTAAAACATCATTTATTCTAATGCAGTCTCCACCAACTACTCCGATTTTCTCACATGCGAGTGACTCATCAAGCATAGCTTCAAAAGCTTCACAATTTTCAGGCGTAACTTCGATAATAGCTCTACTCATAGACTCTGCAAAGATATCTCTAGTATCACTCACACTCATCTCAACATCACAACCTAAACCTGAAGTTGCTGCCATTTTTGCAAGTGCGATAGCCACACCACCACTACTTGCATCTTTAGCACACTCTAGCAGATGTTTTTTATTTGCATCTATTACTAAATCCCAAAGTGCTAACTCTTTTTTATAGTCAATAGTTGGCATCTCTCCAGCTACTTTATTATAAAGCTCTTTCATATATAGTGAGCCACCAAATTCACTTTTTGACTCACCTACTAAGTAGAGTGCATTGCCTTTGCCTTGAAAACTAGACATAAGCACATTATTTTGGTCATCATTTACACCAACTGTCGCAATTGATGGAGTTGGAAAAACAGATACACCATTTGTCTCATTGTAAAGTGAAACATTTCCACCAATAACAGGGGTACTAAGTGCAAGACACGCCTCTTTAATACCAAGACATGCTTGTGCGAACTGCCACATAACTTCTGGATTTTCAGGATTACCAAAATTTAGACAATCTGTTATCGCTAAAGGTCTAGCTCCACTCATTGCAACATTTCGCCCAGCCTCAATTGTAGCAGCTGCAGCTCCCGCTTTTGGGTCTATATAGCAGTAACGAACATTACAATCAGCACTCATTGCAAGAGCTTTTCCATTCTCTTTTACGCGGATAACTGACGCATCAAGCATACCGCCTTTTTTGATAGTGTTCGTTTGAACCATAGAGTCGTACTGAGTATATATCCACGCTTTATCTACAACTTCCATAGACTTAGTAAGCTTCTCAAAGGCATCTTGATTTGAGACCTCTTCAAAGTCATCTATAGTAACATCCTTTAGAGCATCTAAGTAAGTTGGGCGACTCATAGGACGGTTTAACTCTGGTGCTTCTTCACTTACAGGATCAACTGGGACTTCTGCCACTTTTTCTCCGTGCCAAAAAAGTTCCATATTTCCAGTATCAGTTACTTCGCCGATAACCGCAGCATCTAAGTCCCACTTCTCAAAAATATCTATAATTGCCTGCTCACTGCCTTTTTTTGCACAAAGGAGCATACGCTCTTGAGACTCACTAAGCATAAAATCATAAGGAGTCATCCCCTCTTCACGCGCTGGAACACGGTCAAGATGCATAATCATACCAGCACCCGAACGCCCTGCCATCTCAAAAGATGAAGATGTAAGCCCAGCTGCACCCATATCTTGGATGCCCACAACATGGTCAGTTTTAAAGAGTTCCATACAAGCTTCAAGTAGAAGTTTTTCAGTAAAAGGATCTCCCACTTGAACAGTTGGACGAAGAGATTTTGACTCCTCAGTAAAGCTATCACTACTCATAACAGCTCCACCTAAACCGTCTCTACCAGTCTTCGCACCTACATAGATTACAGGATTGCCAACACCATCAGCACGACCATAAAAAATCTCATCAGATTTTGCGATACCTAGATTAAAAGCGTTTACTAAGATATTGCCATTATAACACTCATCAAAGCTAACTTCTCCACCAATAGTAGGAACTCCCATACAGTTTCCATAACCACCGATTCCAGCGGTTACACCACGAACTAAGTATCTTTGATGAGCAGAAGTTTTATCGTCATTTAGGATATTTCCAAATCGTAAAGCATTTAGAGATGCAACAGGACGTGCTCCCATAGTAAAGACATCTCGCATAATCCCACCAACACCAGTAGCAGCACCTTGATATGGTTCTATAAAACTTGGGTGATTGTGTGATTCCATCTTAAATACAGCAGCATATCCACCACCGATATCTATAACTCCAGCATTCTCACCTGGACCTTGAATGACCCATGGAGCCTCTGTTGGAAAGCCTTTTAAATGTACTTTTGAAGACTTGTAAGAGCAGTGCTCGCTCCACATCGCAGAGAAGATTCCAAGCTCTACTAAGTTTGGTTCTCTTTTTAAAATCTCTTTTATATGCGCATAATCATCTTGAGAAAGTTTATGATTTGCAAGCTGTGTCTCTATGTCTGGTAGTTGTTGGCTCACTGAAGATTCCTAAAAATTGATTTTTAATAGGGGGATTATATCCAATTTGTTCTAATAAGAGTTTTAATGAAACCCAAAGTCTATTTTTGTTCTTTTGTTTTTCTTTAAAGAGTGGATATTTTTGTATTCTATGCTTAAAATTTCATAGTGTTTTGTCTCATTGGGAAGTTTGACATAGAAGTCATCATCGACTTCTTTATTTAGCATCGCTTTTGCTAGTGGAGAGTGCATTGAGATAAGTCCAATTTCTGGCTCGCTCTCTAAAACACCGCAGATTGTATAACTCTCTTCTTCATCACTATTAATTTTTAAAACCCTTACGCTACTCCCAAAACTCACCCTATCATGTTTAAACAGAGATGGATCAATAATTTGCGCTTTTTGTATCATAGAGTCAAGGAAAAAAAGTCTTTTATCTATAAAACGTAGTTTCTCTTTTGCAGCGTGATAGTCAGCATTTTCGCTTCTATCCCCTTGTGCAGCAGCTTCTAGTTTTTCTTTTGCCGTTTTTGGTTTTTCAACCTCTAGTAGATATTTAAACTCTTCTATTAAAAGGTCATAACTCTCTATGGTCATAGGTTCTTTAGTCATTTTTTAAAGAACCTATTTTTTTCATCATAAATTAACCCTCAAACCCTAAAATATAGTAGGTCTCTTTATTTTGGAGTTTATTTACTTTAACTTTGAACTTCTCGCTAAAGTGCTTAATCTTTTTATGAGCTTCTTCTGCCGATTCTGAGCTTTGAGCTTCAACTTTTATCTTAAAATGATCATTTGAATTTGATAGTGCTACATAAGAGTTATCAACTTTTAAGTGGTCATGAAGGTCCATAATGTGTTTCTGGATTTTCTCATATCCAGCAGTATTTTTCTCAATATTCTCAAGTTGGCTCAAAAGAGCGTTGTTTGGTGCATATCCTAGCTGATTAAGCATAGCATCTCTTTGCATATCGGTCCTTTTTAATGTGATGTAAAAATAGTATCACTATATTGTAAATATTAAGTTATAATTATACCAATAACTTAACTACAATCAAAAAAGAGAGCATTTATGAATGATGAAATATTAAAAAAAATCAAACAATTACCTCCACTTCCAGAATCTGCATTACAAATAGAAGCCGTCTATCAGGACCCTGATAGCAGCTTTAATGATATGGTAAAAATTTTAGAAAAAGATCCTCTTTTGACTGCTGACATTTTAAAGGCTGCGAACTCACCACTTTATGGTTTTTCAAGAGAAATCAACGCTATTTCACAAGCAGTAGGGCTTTTTGGCATGGGAACCGTTAGAGGTTTCGCACTTGCAAGCATAGTTAAAAAAAGTTTTGCGCTAGATTTGTCTCCATACAATATCAACAACGATATTTTTTCAGCACTATCAAAAAAACAGCATGGCCTAACAACTGCATGGTGCTTAAGAAAAGAGAACAAACTCCTTGGTGTTTTATCACCAGCTGCATTTCTTGTGGAGATAGGAAAAGTTCTCATCTCTCAACAAATCATAGCTGAGGGAAAAACAGAAGCATTTAAAGAGGCACTAAATAAGCTTCAAAATGTTGAAGCTGCTGAGAGAGAAATCATGGGAATTGATACACCTGAGGTAAGTTCTACTATATTTAAACATTGGAGATTTGAAGAGGGACTTGTAAATACCATAGCGTTTTGTCTAAACCCAGAAAAAGCAGAAGAACAGGATAGAAAATCAGCACAAATCTTACAAGTCGTTCGTACAACAGTCCCTATAGACGCTGTAGTAACAGATGCTAGCGTAAAAACTGCAAAAGAGTTGATAAGAAGATATGGACTTGATATGCCAAGCTACGATTTAGCTTTAGAAAACATTAGATAAACACGCTTTGAAATCTTTACTAATCAAACTCACTCTAGGTCTGAGTGAACAAGACATAAGCCCAGCTGAACGCCCTATTGTAAATAGTTTTTTAACAAAAGGCTATATCACCAAAAAAGACAATCTTTACAAGTTTAACTCAAAATATCGTGCTGGAACTCTAGGGCTTGTCCAAAAATCAACTGCTTACTTAAATGTGATAGGCGAAAATGTGCGTGATCTTTTTATCGGTGAAGCAGACTTAGCAGATGCCAAAGAGGGAGACCTTATAATAGCTCAAAGGCTCCTAGGAGCTAGAGGTACTCCTAGTGCAAAGGTAGCAGAGATTGTGGGCCGTGCAGAGAGTTACAGCATAGCTTATATAGTTTTAAAGCATGATAGAAAATCATTAGTAAACCTTAAAAATGATTATCCTGTAGGAGTTGAACTCTCTCAAGAAGAGTTAGACAAGTATCAAATCGATGATATTTTTAAAGTGAGCAATCAAGAAAATGCCATCATGGAGAGACTTGGAAATCTACAAGACCCAAAAGTCGATGAGAAGATAGTTTTAGCTCAGTATAACAAGCATGATGAGTTTGATGAAGAGGTTTTAAAAATCGCTAGTTCATTTGAAGAAGTAGATGCATCTCACTATCCAAATAGAGTTGATTTGAGAAATCTATCTTTTTGCACCATCGACCCAGTAACTGCAAAAGATTTTGATGATGCCATCTTTTGGGATGATAAAAACTCAACCCTCTATGTAGCCATAGCCGATGTTAGCGAGTATGTAAAACCTTTTGGAGCGATTGACAATGAAGCGATATATAGAAGCTTTAGCATCTATCTTCCGCATCGCTCTATCCCCATGCTTCCACGAGAGCTAAGTGAGACCCTTTGCTCACTCCAACCAAATAAAGATAGACTCTCTTATGTATTTGAGATGAAGCTAGATTTAGACTCGCTTGAAGTTAAACACTCTAAGGTTTATGAGGCAATTATCCACTCTAAGAGAAGATTTGATTATGAAGAGATAGATGCACTCTTTGAGGGCAAAGTAGATGCGCAAAGTGAAGCTGAAAAAGAGATATTTGACTGGCTAAAAAAACTTCGACTTATAACAGATGCGCTAAAGAAAAAGAGATTAAAAGTTGGTTATGACTTTCACTCTAATGAGTTAGAACTAACCATTGATGAAGAGTCAAATATAGTCTCAACAACATATGCCGAGGAGACTCCATCACACGCGCTTATAGAGGACTGTATGCTTCTAGCTAACAAAGAGGCTGCTGCAAAATACTCTCGTGGCATCTTTAGAATTCACGAAGAGCCAAGTCAAACAAAACTTCAAATTCTTTACCAAGAACTAGCTGGAATCGGTATGTCAATAGATATCAAAAACTCCATGAAAGAGACTATCACGGATATACAAAACCAAGCAAAAGAGATGGATCTTGTTTCAGAAGTAGACACGCTTATCATCCGCTCTCAGATGCAAGCGAGATACGCACCTCTAAACTCTGGACACTTCGGACTTGGATTTGAGGCTTACACGCACTTTACTTCACCCATCAGACGCTATTCTGACCTTATAGTTCATAGACTTTTAAAAGCCATCAACAACAACGATACACAAGAGGGCTCTTATGTTTTAAGAAACATTGAGGCACTTACAATGACCATCAGTGAAAAAGAGAGGGAAGCTAGTAGCATCGAAGCTGAATTCGCCCAAAGAAAGTTTGCAAGATGGGCAAATGAAAATATTGAGAAAACTTTCAGAGCTAGAATCACAGCAACAAAGCCAGAATATAAGGCTGAGATTATGGATGAGATTAGTGGAGCTAGACTTTTAATAACTGCTGCAAATAATGCAGCCTTATTTGCTGATGTAACTGTTTGCATAGATAAAGCAGATATTGCAAAAGCTAAAATTTATGCTCATGTCGTAGAGAGTAGCGATGTACAGGGCTGAGTTTGATAAGCATCTACAAAACAACTCCATCTCAAACAGTTTCATCCTCTTTGGAGAGAGTCACTTTCTTATAGAGAGTTATGTTGATAGACTCACAAA
>JAQUFE010000042.1 GCA_028684815.1 Sulfurimonas sp. | reverse complement strand
AAAAGAAGACATAGTTATTTGGATTATATTTCACCAAATGAGTTTGAAAAAAGATATAATTTGGAGTCTTCAAAAAAGTAGGTTTTTACTGAGTTAGTAATTGTCTAGTTTATAGGGGACATTCCATCTACAAAATCTTTATAATAGTCAAAACCTTCATCTTTTATTAGTGGCATATCTGTTACTTGAGATACAAATTCTTCTAAAAGTTCTGTTGTGTCAGATAAGATTCTCATTTGGATATAGCCATAGAACCGTTGTTCCAGAGAGCTTCTTCTTTCAGGTATATAGTCTGTTCCTACAAATTTAGACCCGTTTTGTTTAGAGCGTTTAAAAATTATTCTTTTAAAAGGAAGAGATAGTTCAAAGCCTACCATCGGTAAATATAAAAATTTACCCTTTTGTGCATCAAGGTGCCATAAATTATCAACATTAATTGATAATAATTCTGGGTGTGGTCTATTTTTAAATGTAGTATTTTTTGATATTTCAATGATATTACTTACAACTTGCGTATTGATACATATAATACAGCTATATTCATTTGGTTCTGAATTGTTATCACTAGTATTAGAAGCGAAAAAAGCAGCTGTTTTGGGGTCAGTTGAAAAATCGATAAAATTAGTTGGGATTCCATAATGTTGAGCGATTGCGATTATTTTATCTTCATTCTGTAGATTAAGTGTCTCATTCGCCCAGTGTTGTAATAATGAAATTTTTTTAAGCATGGTCTTTTGTTCATCAACACTTAGCCTATTAAATGTAGATATTAAGGGCCATAATCCAGATTGTCCTCTAAACCAATCATACTCATCGTTTTCTTTAAATTTCATAGCAACTTCCAATGCATCATCGATATTATCAACTACAACATCATAAATAGCTATATTTGATGCTATATGATTTAAATTTTTCAAGTATTTTTCTTCTTTTATATTCAAAGTTATTCCTTCTATTCTGATTAAAATCCTAGTTTTAAAATACTATCTCTTCCTGTGTCGGTATTTAGTTTTGCATACCTCAAAGTCATCCTAATATCTTTATGGTTAAGCAGCTTTTGAATTGTAAATATCGGTGTACCGTTAATTGCCAAATGAGAGGCGAATGTATGTCGCAAAGTATGTATTACGACTTTATGTTTTGAATCAATATCCTCATCATTAAATAACTTATCTAGAAGAGTTCTAGCTTTTAATTTTATTTGATCATACAGATTTGATTCATTTTCTTTCAAAACAGGAGTATCAAGTTTTATATTTTTCACTCTTATTTTTAAAAGTTCTTCAAGCTCTTGACTACCTAAAAATGCTATATATTTTTCATTGTTTTTCTCATCCAGTACATTTATGGTCTTTGCTTCAAAGTTTATATCTCTTGGTGTAATTTTGCATATAGCTCCAACTCTAGCTCCTGTTGTTAAAGCTAATAGCGTAAATATATGTAGCTGCTCATCTGATTGAGTATGATCAAGCAAAGTAGAAACTTCTTCTTTACTTAGGTACCTTTCTCTTACATTATCAACTCTTAGTGATTTGACTTTTTTTAAAGGATTTTGGGCAATGATATTTTTATCTATGGCATAGTTAAAAATAACACTCAACTCTCCTAAAATAGTGTTCACAGTTTTTGGAGCAAACTCTTTTAACTTAATACTCTGGAGTTTTTGGGTATCTTCTGCTGTAATGCTTTTTATATCTTTTTTGCCCAATATTGGTGATATATGCATTTCATACTTTCTTTTTGAGAGTTTATTATTGCGATTATGATTTTCTTTTGACTTATAATGCTCTAGTGCAACGCTATCAAGTGAAACTATCTCTTTTTTCTTTTTTTTGAGAACTGAGGGCGGCTCTTCTCCAAGCTTTATTTTATTTATAAACTCGTTTCTTTTATTGTATGCATATATTTCAGTAATACCATTTGATTTCTTACCCACAGTGAACCAAGTTTTTTTATTATCCGCATCTTTATAATTGATAGAGTATGTTATATCACCATCAGATAATTTATTTAGATATACGCCTGAATATTTTTTACTTCTTACTCTTGCCAAATTGTTACCCTATTGCTACCCAAAATTTAAAAATCTATATAAAAGTATAGCAAACTTGATATAACGAAAACAAGGTTTAAATCCCTAAAATAAGGAACTTTAGAGAAGAATAGAAAACTTTAAGAAACTTAAGGAATTCTTTTAAATAGAGTTCGAATCTCTGAGGGTCCACCACTTCCTTTACAAACCCCTATTATAAACACTTCTGAGATATGTTGAATCTTTATTTTTAAGATAATTGCAATATTTGTCATTAATTAGATACAAATTTTTATAATTAAGCATAAATGTAAGTAAATTTGCCAATTCAAGTAGTAAGAGCAACACTTGATTAAACTGCTGCATAAGATGAAGTAATTGTATCGAAAAATACTCCTGCTGGTGTTTTGTAATTAAGTATTTTTCTTGGTCTAGCATTTAACCTATTTTGAACTTCAACAATTTGCTCATCTGTAATATTTTTAAACTCACTCTTTTTTGGAAAATATTCTCTAATCCCCAATTAAAGTAACAAGTGCAACACCTAGTTAAACTGAAAAAAATGTAATACTGGACCTAGTCCTAGGGTAGTATCAGAAGAAATACCTTTTCCTATAAAAAAAGATATTTTGAGAATTAACTATGAAATTGGTCTAGAAGATTAAGCCTTAGAAACTATAAAGACCAATCAAGCGAGAAATGATAAATTTAATTTTCAACATTATCTTAGTGATTGGCACTTCAAAATATCACAACATTAGATAGCTATTATTTTTTGCTCATACTCTTCATTGATTGCATCTAATTTAGTTTGCGCTAGCTCCAGATTTTCAAACATCTCTTCTACTTGAGACTCTTCATCTGAGATAAGTTTTGAGAGATTTTCTATCTTTATATTATCAGCAATCTCCGATGCAACTACAAGCTCTTTGTGATGGAGTTCTAGTTTTTCTTCTACTTGTATGATTTTTTTCTCTAATTTTTCAACTTCTTTTTTTAGCAGAGCTGTTTGTGCATTTCTCTCTCTTATAAGTTGTGCTTTTATTTTTTTAGCCTCTTTGTAGTTGGTCTTTGGAGCACTTTTTTTCTTCACTTCACCCTCATCTTCTTCCCAACCAATCTTCTCTAAAAAGTCATTATATCCGCCATCAAAATACTCAGCTCCGCCTTTTGCAAAGATGATAAGTCTATCGCACACTCTTCGTAGGAGTTCTTCCGAGTGAGTTACTATGATGGATGAGCCTTTAAACTTTTGTACGGCTTTTGTGAGTGCTTCTATACTCTGCATATCGAGGTGGTTTGTAGGCTCATCAAGTAGAAGAAGGTTTATCTCAGATGCAAGGATTTGACCTAACATTACGCGGCTTTTTTCTCCACCTGAGAGAAGTGAGATGTTTTTCTTTGCATCATCATTGCTAAACATCATGCCACCACAAATGGCTCTAACTGCGGATTCGCCTAGTTTTGGATTTTTTGCATAGATCTCATCCATCACCGTTTTACTAGGGTCTAGATGCGAGATATTTGTTTGACCAAAGTGAGCTAGAGATACAGATGGTTGAAAACTCACCTCGCCCTCTAACTGCTTTAACTCGCCTGCTATGGTATTTAGTAGAGTTGATTTTCCTTTTCCATTTTTTCCTATGATGCCCAGACATTCACCTTTTTCTAGTGTAAATGAGATATGACGAAAGAGGATATTATCCTCTGTATAACCGAACTTTAAACCCTTTACCTCAAGTAAAACTTTTGCTGGAGTCTCTTTGAAGTTGAAGTTAAACGCTAAGGATTTATCAAAGTTTAAATCCTCTAGTATCTCCATCTTCTCAAGCTGTTTTACTTTTGATTGAGCTTGTGCTGCAGTAGATGCACGCGCCTTATTCTTAGCTATAAACTCTTCTAACTCTTTTACTTTTTTATCTTGTGAGATTTTTTGCTTTGCATGAAGCTCTTCATTTGCACGAAGCTGCTCATAAAACTTGTGAGTGTCGCCCTCTATAACATTTAGAGTTCTTCTTATGATGCCCATAGTGTGAGTTGTTACGCTATCCATAAAGTCTCTATCGTGAGTAATGAGGATAAGTTCTCCATCAAAATTTGATAAAAAAGTTTTTAGCCATCTTAAAGAAACAATATCAAGGTAGTTAGTAGGCTCATCTAAAAGTAGCAAGTTTGGCTCTGTAACTAAAAGCTTTGCAAGGTTTATACGAATCTGATAACCACCAGAAAAAGAGAGTGGGTTAGCGTCTAAGTCTTCTTCTGAAAATCCCAGACCAAACAAAATCTTCTCAACTCTATATACATCGTACTGCATCTCTTCGCTAAGAGCGAGTGCTGCTTCTTCTCTTAAAGTTGGCTCACTAAATGTAAGATGCTGTTTTAGAGTGCCTATCTTGTAGCCTTTTGGGATGACAACCTCTCCGCTATCATACCCCTCTTCGCCCATTATCATTTTAAAAAGTGTTGATTTCCCACTTCCGTTTCGTCCTACTAATCCTACTCTTTGAGATGGATTTAGCTTAAAGTTTAGGTTTGAGAAAAGCTCTCTTGGCCCATAGTTTTTACATATATTTATAAGTTGTATCATTATTCTTCTTTGTTATTTCCATAATATTTAAAAAGGTAATCTGTGATGATTTTCTCATCTTGCTGTGTGATGGGAGCTTTATATACATCTCTCATCTTTACTACCGATGCCCTCCAAAATTCTCTTGATTGTTTACCCTGATTTAGGATATAACCATGAGAGTGGCACCACTGACAATTCCTCTGAATGGCTTTAAAATTTTCATCTTGTGCCATAGGAAATGTTACGCTCGGGATTTTAACATCTTTTTCGTAATCTCCAAGCAGAGTTGATGCTAAAAGTAGTAATATTAATATTATTTTTTTCATTTTACACTACCTCCAACGAGATGCTATCGATGCCATTATATTTATAACCGCTCCTATTCCACTTTATTTCACTAGGCTTTGGTTGCTCTTCACCTAAATTGTTAATGGCTTTTGCCATGATGGTTAAAACTCCCCTGCTCTTAGCCCTAAAAGCAAATCTAAACTCTCTAAATGCATAAGGGGAGAGTTCACTTCCAAGCTCCGCACTCTTCCAACTCTCTCCATCATCAACTGAGATAAGTACCTCTTTGATGCCATGACCACTATCAAAAGCCACACCTTTTGCCAAGATATTTTCATCTACTTTTATGCTAGAGCCATTTTTAGGATAAGCTATAACGGACTTGATGTTCATAGTTGTGATGGGCTTTGTTTTTTTAGCTAGGTTTTCTGGCTCCTCACACTCGCACTCATTATCGGCTATACGGTAAGCCTTATCCATATAAAAAAGCTCTTGATACTCTTTTGTCACGCTAATATTACTCAGCATCTTAACCCAACTGTCCGAGTACATTCCTGGGACTATTAGGCGGATTGGATAACCATTTAAAAACGGTAACTCCTCACCATTCATCTCATAAGCTATGATAACATTTTCATTTATCTCGCTAAGTGCTAACTCTCTTTTAAAGTTTTCAGTTTTGTGAAATGCAGCCTTATCATCGCCGTTTAAACCTACCCACTTAGCATCTTTGTCAAGCCCAGCTCTATTGAGGACATCCATGAGTCTCACGCCCTTAAACTTTGCACAACCCATAGCACCATTACCCCACTGTATGCCGCCTGTAGTTGGTACAAAGGCTGAACGAGAGTTGCCGCCGCACTGCAAAACTGCTGTCACTTCAACCGCTTTAAAGTCATTCCTTAGTTCTTGGATTGAGAGGTAAGTATGGTTTTTTACAGCACCGCCAATTGAGAGCCTGTACTGGTCTAAATATTTGTGAACTGGGATACGAGGCATATGCCATCTTACAAAAAAGGCATCATTTGGAGTGATGGCACTCCCAAAAAACTCCATTGGAGTCTCCAAAAGAGGAGGTCTGTCTGAGTAAGTGATAAGTGGTCGCTTTTGTGGAAATGCAATATCTATGACTCTTTGGTTATCAAGTGGTTCACGAGTTAAGCCAAATGCGTTTGAGCCCAGAACAACCGCGCAAGCACTGAGTGAGAGTCGAAAAAAATCTCTTCTTTGCATCGATATTCCTTTTATAACTTTTTGTTATTTTAACACAAAACTTAAGATGAAAATAGTTGATTTTACAACTTTTTACTAGATTAGGCTAAGTTCTACTTTTTGTGTTTTAAAATCAACTGAGACTACTCTAATATTTGGTAGATGCTGATTTATAGACAGCACCTCAAATGGATGCTTTATCCGTTTCTCGCTCATTTTTGAGATGTGAATCATTCCATCATTTTTTAGCCCAATATCAACAAAGGCACCAAAATCTGTGATATTTCTTACGATGCCAGAGATTAGGCTTCCCTCTTTTAGCATCTCAATATTTGTCAAACCCTTTTTAAAAACGATGCCAGGCAACTCTTCTCTAGGGTCAAAACCTGGCTTTATCAGCTCTTTAATGATGTCACTAAGTGTCTCAAATCCAACACCTAACTCGCCCGCTTTTGTGCGAATATCTAAGCCTTCTAACTCATCTAAATCTAGCTTTTTAGCTACTTCATAACTCTCAGGATGGATGCCAGAGCTATCAAAGATATTTTTACCATTTTTGATTCGGATAAATCCAGCGGCTTGCTCATAAGCTTTTTTGCCCAAACCTTTTACTTTTAAGAGTTCACTCTTTGTCTTAAACGAACCATTAACTTGGCGATACTCTATGATATTTTGAGCCACTTTAGCGCCGATGCCTGCAATGCGCGAGAGCAGAGATGCAGATGCTGAGTTTACATCGACTCCTACACGGTTTACTAAGTCGCCTGTAACATCATCGAGCCTTTTTGCAAGAAGTTTTTGATCAACATCGTGTTGATACTCTCCAATCCCCAAAGACTTCGCATCTATCTTTACAAGTGCTGCCATAGGATCTCGAAGCCTATCAGCGATGGAAATCGCACCTCTTATAGTAACATCGAGTTTTGGATACTCTTCTTGTGCTACGCTTGAGGCTGAGTAAACAGATGCACCAGCTTCAGAGACTACTGTATAGCCGAGTTTAATCCCCTCTTGCTCTATTAGTTTTGCAAAAAACTCTTGAGTCTCACGTGAACCTGTTCCATTTCCTATAGCCACACTTGTGATATCATATTTTTTTACTAATGCCAAAACTACTTTTTTAGAACTCTCATAGTCATTTCTTGGTTGTGTTGGATATATAACTGCCCAGTCAAGAAAGTTAGAACTCTCATCAATAACAGCAAGCTTGCATCCGCTCACATAAGCAGGATCCACGCCTAAAATTACTCTTGGTGTGATTGGTGGAGTCATCAGAAGTTGGCTAAGATTTTTTCCAAAAACACCTATGGATGAAGCATCTGCTCTCTCTTTTACGATGCTATGAACTTCTCTCTCTAGTGATGGAAGCAGAAGTCTTTTTAGCCCATCTTGGTAAGCTTCAAAAAGAGTCTCACTCGAACTTGATGCATGCGATGGAATCTTAAAGTACCTTATATTTTGCTCTAATCTCTCCACATCAGTTGCGATTTTTACACTTAGCTCTTTTTCTCTAACAGCGCGCATAATGGCAAGATATCTATATGATGGAATATAGGCTATTTTCTCACTTTTATCAGCTAGGTTTTTAAAGACTCCATCCTCTTTAAAGCTCTTTGTTTTTTTAGTCTCAAGGCTTGCAAACTTTAGCATGGTATCTCGCAAAACACTTCTCTCTCTTGGTGACTGGGCATACCTTTGAGCTAAGATATCTTTCGCTCCAGATATCGCTTCATCTATACTTTTAACATCTTGCTTTACAAATTTTTTTGCTTCAGCTCTAAATTCTGCTGTAGTTAGTTTTGCAGATTGTAAAGTGTTTGCAAGTGGAGTTAAACCCTTTTTTATAGCCTCAGATGCACGAGTATTTTTAGACTCTTTAAATGGTCTATAGATATCTTCTAAAACTCTTAAACTGTCAGCCTCTTCTATGCTTTTTCTTATAGCCTCGCTAAGAGTTGCACGCTCCTCAATAAGTCTTAAAACCTCAGCTTTACGTTCAAGTAAATTTTTAGCACCAATATAGACTAATTCAAATTCGCGCAGGGTTTCATCACTTGCCCCACCACTCAACTCTTTACGGTAACGGGCTATAAAAGGAATGGTACATCCATCATCTAGTAGTTTTAGTATGTTTTGTATATGTTCTTTTTTTAAAGAGGTTTTTTGGCTAAGTAGGTCAATGAGATTTTGCATAGGTATCTTTCTTTTTTGTGTAATTATACTCTTATTTTAATGACCCTCAGTGTGAAGCTTATCATGGACAACGCCATTGTGTAGCATCCCTAAAAGCATAACTAGTTCCCACGCTCTGCGTTGGAACTCATATATATATCTGAGCTGTAGTATATATATAAACTCCCACGCAGAGCATGGGAGCAAGAAAATAAGAGTATATGAAAACATCGCCTCAAAAAAGCCCGCAATGCTTAAAAACCCCTCTTATGCGCTCTTTTGAAACCCTCTAAAGAGTTTTTTTATTCTAAGGATTCCAAACTTCAAACCGCTGTAGCGCATAATTTTAGCTAGATGCTTCCACTCTTTTTTGTCATAACAAGGTTTTGGGCACTTTCTGCAGCTAGGTTTTTCATCGTGTGGGCACGCTTGTAGTTTTATATATGAGTAGTAAAGAGTCTCTTCGCATCTATCGCAAAGTCTATAGTTAATAGCCTCTCCTAGATCGCTCTTTTTATAACAAAGGGCAATAGAATCTGTTTTCTTATCAGCTTTTATATGCTCATTGTCACAGTAACATTGGATAAACTTTAAGACAGTCTGGCTGTCGTGGATAAATTTCTCTTCAGTCATCTCTTATGCTTTATATTTTTATTTGTTCGATTCATATGAAGTGTACCAAAAATAAAAATTAAAGCACTTGATGCATGCCAATACTTCTTTTTCTTTAATTTTCAATTAAATCTAATCAACTCGCGTAGTAATATCTATACCCTTCTCTTTTAGAGCGTAACCAATCTCCACAACTCTATTTTTCCACTTCTCGGACTCCAAAAAACCCTCATAAGCATCAAGCTCTTTATTTGCAACCCTCGCCGCAATAGTCTCTATGTTTAAATATACCATTTGCAATTCTGATTCTAACTCTTCAAATGTGTCATTCATCTATCTATCCTCTATTATTTTATCGATTTTATTTTTTCTAACATCCATTTCCACTCACCAAAACCACTATCAGCATTTATATGCCCAGCATCTTCTAAAATTTCCATCTCAATACCTAACTTATCTCTAAGTTTTTTTGCTTCATCTATATTCATATATGGATCATTGTTAGAACACACTAGAAGAGCATTTGTTGCATGTAAGTTTTTTGGGGCTTCAACTGGGAAAAAATTTTTTAGTTCATATATTCTTGTCTCTAGGCTTGGAGGTGCAACTAAAAACAGATATTTAACATCTTCAATCAATCCGCTATTGCACATATGAAACCATAAAATAGTTGAAAGAGAGTGACAGATTACAATATTGGCTCTAAACTCTCGAAGCTCCTTTAGAGTCTCTTTGACCCAAATATCTTTATCTGGTGACTCAATATCTGGCAACTTTAGAAAACTAACACAGCCATAGTCTCTAGCAATCTCAGCTGCTAGGTAGCTTTGCCAATGAGGAGAATCACTTCCTCCCCACCCATGAAGTAGTAAAACTTTTTTCTTCATTTTTTTTACCTTTATAAAAGAGATTTAAAGCTCTTAAGGTGCAGAGCCTTTAAAATTTTGTTCTAAAGATTGTACATTAAAAAGGCTTATAATTGTTTTTAATGTCTGCTAAGGCATGAATTGAGAATCAGATAGATGCCCAATTGAACCTACTGACTAATCTATAAACTAGGTTCCGTGTCAAGCACGGAATGACGGAATACGCGTCATCCTAAATAAACAAACCATCATCGTCAAGCACTAAATGACAGGACATGCGTCATCCTGAATAAACAAACCGTCATCCTCAAGCACTAAATGACAGGACATGTGTCATCTTGAATAAACAAACCGTCATCCTCAAGCACTAAATGACAGGACATGTGTCATCTTGAATAAACAAACCGTCATCCTGAACTTGATTTGGGATCCAACTTGATAGTTGTTCAGAGCATTCAATTAAATAAAATCCATGCCCCCCAATAAGAGACGTGTTGCTTTAAAAAGGTTGAAATCTCACTTGTGCGGCTAATATTTAAGCGGAAACTACTCTGTTTCTACCCGTTCTTTTAGCTGTATATAGTCTCGCATCAGCCTCTTTTATGGTTTTGTGTATATCTCCTTCTTCGTGCAAAGAAACTCCAAAACTACAGGTGAGTGGGCCTATAGTATCAAATTTGTACTCCTCAATAATCACCCTTAGATGCTCAGCTAACATAGTCGCTTCATCTATAGTCTTAGCCGCTAAAATTACGATAAACTCTTCGCCGCCCCAACGGATAAATTTATCATTTTTCCTTATATTTATTTTTACAATATCTGAGAGAGTTTTTAAAACCTCATCTCCCACATCATGTCCATAAGTATCATTTACGCGTTTAAAAAAGTCTATATCTATAAAGATAATAGCAGTATGACTACCATCTTTTTTATTTAACTCAAGTATAGCATCTATGTTCTTATCAAAATAGACTCTGTTATATGCATTTGTTAGTGAGTCTCTTACTGCTTGTTTTTGAAGTTGGAGTTTTTCACTCATAGCATCACTTATATCTGCAAAATCTATAACATAGTGCCTTGTGTCATATTTATTAATAGCAACTGTAAAAGCATGCGGGGTCATGATTGAGTCAAACATTAGAACTACCCTAGCTCTTCCTGGGAGGTTTAAAAGGCTATCAACCCAGTGCTTCTCACCCTCTTTTACATCTGCTAAGCTAAAGAAATTTTTGTCTTTAATAAATAAGTCACAGATACACTCGTGATGCTCTAAAAATGCTTCTATATTTTTGTAGTTAAAAAAGTCAAAAAACTTCTTATTTGCAAAATTAAATTTTATTCCATCTGTTAGTATTACTATGGAGCTTTGAACATCCATAAACCTTTGCATCTTTTGTGCTTCATCTTTTATCCTTTGCATCTGCATGATTACGGCTACAATCAGAGCAAAAAGGAGTAAAGAGACTAGCACAACTATTATCGCAAAAAACTCATATCTCGCCTTAACTGAAACTATTTCATCAAGGGGAGCGTATGAGACTATATAACCAGAACTCTCGTTATCTATGTTTCTTAGGTTTAAAAAGACTGCTACAAATCCTTTGTTATCGTAGATTATTGGTAAAGAAAAACTCTCTTTTTTGTTTAGTTTTTTAGAAAAATCTTTACTGTTTTTAACTAGCTCTGTAATTTTTTTAACAAAAGGATCCATTTGCGACTCTCTGTTTAACTGTGAGATTGTCGGGTTTTCTAAGTAGTAGTCACTACTTAGTTGCGATGGTACAAAAAAATCTCTGTGATTTTTAAAAACCATCTCATAGCTTGTACTTTTATCTAAGATGATTTTGTGAGAAAAAGATGGAAATATTGTTCTGAGCTTTTTTTCTATCCCCTCAAAAGAGACTGAAAACTCAACACTTCCTAGATGCTCAGTTGCATTAAATATAGGAAAAACATATCTATAACCAGGATATAATTTACCACCCTCAAAACCCATAACTTCTCTAAATTCACTATTTGCAATCCTAACAGAGCTGCGTATCTCTTTTAAAGAATCGCCATTTTTGCACGGTAGATGAAACCTAAGCAAGCTTTTTGCATCATGTGTATGAAAGTGAAACTGTCTAACATTTAGTTTGGTTAAAAACTCATAATCTTTATATAAAAGTCTAAAAAGCTTCCCTCTTAGGATGGCTTTTTGAGATTCGTCTGAATATTTGAACTCTCTTAAAATCTCTATGGTCTCTTTGTTTATAGTATTGTAATAACTATTTTGAGCTAGAAGCATGTAGGTGTCTAAAATAGAGTTACTTGCAACCCTTATAAACTCTATATTTTTATCTGTTGCACCCTGAATAACCTTGTGCTTTGAGATTGACAAAAACTTAAAAAAAGAGCCACTTATAAATAAGATAAGTATAAAGGCTATAAAGATTTTTAACTTCATTTTATATCTACTTTTTGCGATAAAGAAATATCTGCACTCAGCTCATCATAGTCTTCTTTAGAGGTTTTAGCAACTCCATTTGAGAGAACACCTCTTAAGCCTTTTGAGTCATTATATTCTAGCTCCAAAAGAGTACCGCTTATGCTTTGTATCTGCTCTTTTGTAAGAGTTTTAGTATTTACAACAAGAGAAAAGCTTGGCAGGAGTTTGCTTTTTGCAATAATCTCAAGACCTAAAGATTCAAACTCTTTAGCGCTTCTCTCTCTAACTCCAGCTATCAAATACTCCCCTTTAAGAACGCCAATAAGAGCATTACTGTGTGACATTTTGTAATCGTACTTTTGCCCAGAGAGATCAATATTGAAGTTTTCTCTTAACAAAACGCTACTCATAAAATAACCACAGGTTGAGAGGGGTTGGGTGAGTGCTACTTTTATCTCGGAATCTATTTTGAACTCATCTTCTTTAAATTTTACAAGAACGCATCTATATTTAGTAAGCCCGTCATCTTGTTTAAATGTAAGGATAGGCTCTATAAATTCATACTCTTTTTTTAAAGAAAGATAAGGGAGAGGCCCAAGATATGCCATATCTATAGAGCCATCTTTGAAGCCTTCTAATATATCTTGATAATCTTCTTTATAGATGTAGTTGATTTTTATGGAGGTTTTTGACTCTAAGTATTGGCTCATAGGTAAAAAAAACTCCATATCTTGTCTGACCTCTTCTACAGGGAGCGGTGCAAAGTTCACTTTAGCATCTTGTGCTAAGAGTAAGCTACTTAAAGATAGCAAAAAAAATAAGATAGTTCTGTTCATGCCGTATTTCAAACCTAGATTTAAATTTATCTAAAGTTTAACCAAAAATTAACAATCTGAACTTAAAAGTATCAATTTTTTTCGTTTATTACTTTGTGCATCTCTACGCTTCCACCAACCTCTTGTGAGAGTTTATCCATAAGATTAAAAAGCTCATTTGAATGGCCCTCAGCCTTATCAAATCTTCTTAAGAGTTTCTCTTTTGTCTCTTTATCTGTTAGAGAGTGCCCAGCCAAAGCAGAGTCTAGGTTTTCATTTATAAGCTCATGAAAAGCAACGTGATGCACCTCCATAGCTTTATAGGAACTGTTTTGCCCAAAAAGCTCATTTCCAACTCCGTAGTACCAAAGCCCAAAACCACAACCTTTATAATCTTGTTTTAGCTCTTTTGTAACATTTGCGCTTACAACCGCAGAGTAAGCATTAGACTTAAAGAGTATGTGCTGAATCTTGTAGTTTGATAAAAACAGAGCAAAACTACTTCTATTTGAAAGTCTTGATGTGTTTGAGAGATTTGTTGTAAAGTTTTTCATAGTTTCTAAAAACAGTCCCATTGTTTGGCTTGTTTCATTTGCTATACCATCCATTGCGAGGGAGTTATGGGAGATGTTTTTTGATTGGTCTTGGAGATGATTTATAGTTATGCTAATCTCACCAGTTGCTTTTTGAGTTCTCTCTGCTAGTTTTCTAACCTCATCAGCAACAACTGCAAAGCCGCGCCCATGCTCACCCGCTCTTGCTGCCTCTATGGCAGCATTTAGCGCAAGAAGGTTTGTCTGATCTGCTATATCTTTAATGAGACTAACTATCATAGCAATATTACCAACATTAGCATCCATCTCTTTTATAGCATCTGAGGTATTTGTAACTAAATGGCTAAGACCCTCTATCTCTTTAGTGGTGTCTTGCAAAGAGCTGTAAGTCTCTTTAGCAGATGCACATGCCTGAGTTGTGCTAGCTGTCACATCCATAAATGAGTTTTCTGTTTTGTTAATGTCCGAAGCTATAAGGTCAAAATTACCTTTCATTCCAGCGTTAAAGTTACTAAATGTAGTACTTAACTGACCCATCACTTTGTAGCCCTCATTTGCTTTCATAGAGCCTACTGCTTTTTGTATCTGATGTGCTGTCTCTTCGAATTCTCCCTGCAAGCCATCTGGATACATACTTCTATACATAAAACCTTGACTAACAGCATCTATGGTGTTTCTACTCTCTCTTAAGATTATCTCTACTTGGTCTAAACACTTATTTATATTCCAAGCAATATTATCTAGCTTACTCTTGTTTTTGTACAAAATAACACGAGTTGAGAGCTTTCCATCTTTTACATCCTCTAAGGTTTGGGCTATCTTATCCATAAGCAAATCATCACTACTCTCAAGCTCTTGTTTTTGAGGGATAAACAAAGAAGCAATGGCTAAAATTGCTATGACTATGGCAAAGATAATTTGAGAATTTACAGCTAAGATGCAAACACTTAAAAACACTACTACTAAAAGAGCAATAGCTCTATGATTTTTTATAGAACTCACACTATTTTCCTCTTTGAAGATTTATGACAAACTCTTCATAGCTTATTCTGTTTTTTTGTAAAAAATCATCTAAAACTTTTTTAGACTTTTTTGTTCCATCACTTTTTTCTGCATCTATGAGTAGTTTATATATGGGGACTATAGCATCTATGGCTGACTCTGGAGGTTTTCTTCTAACGGAGGTGTAGCTTACTATATTTTTATTTGCATCTAAATCGGCTGTGATATAAGCAAACACCCAGTAAAAACCCCCATCAGCACAAAGATTTTTTACAAATCCAAAAAATTCTTTTTTGTTTTTGATAAGATCCCATGCAGTCTTAAAAGCAATGCGAGGCATATCAGGATGTCTTATAAGATTGTGGTTTGCCCCGATAAGGTCGGATGGCTTATACCCAGAGATATTACTAAATATCTCATTACAATAGATAATATTACCTTTAGTATCAGTTTTGGAAACTATAAAATCACTGCTACTTAATTTTTTTTCTATGTGTTAATCTCTTTTGGGGCATCAGCCTTAGAGAGTGCTTTTCTAGCCATCAATTGCTCCTTAATAAATAAATTATTAATTAAGCATTATATCTTAATATTTATTTAAATATATATTTAACTCGATGGCATAGGAAAAAATTTATTTTTGCTACGCAAAGTAACGTAGAATTGCTATGAAGTAAAAATTTTTGGAATTTTTCCTAACTTTGACAATTTTGCATAAACGCCCCACCATTTTTTCATATAATGACCTATAAATGGAAGTGGTATCATATAAGCTTTTGTATCATCTCTGTATATAAGAGATGCTCCATCTCCCGCGTCCATTAGGCATAAGATATTTATATGCTTTTTGTAAGATTTTAGATTTGTATCACCTTTATCTGCTTGAGAGATATTAAAAGCTACATTTCTAGCCATACGCTCAGCAAGATGCCCCTGTTTAGCCTTCCAAGATGGGCCTTCAAGCGCTGCTATATCACCTATAGCATAGATATTTCTTGGCATCTCATCAAATATAACACGGCAATATTCATCTATCTTTACAAATCCAGCCTCATTTGTTGGAAGCTCTGACATCTCTACTACTTCGTGCCCACTTCCAGCTGCTATACACATAGTAAGATCTGATGTAAGTTTTGAATCATCCTCAAATATAATGGCATCTTCTTTAAATGACTTTATCTTCTTACCAAAGTACTCTTTTATAGCAAGTCTTTTAAAGGAGTTATTCATCATACTTAAAGCTTTTTCACCCATCCTTGCTCCTGGCTCACTCATCGGAGCAAAAAACGATAGCTCAAAATTATCTCTAATGCCTTTTTTCTTTAGCAAGTTGTGAGTGTTAAACAAAAGCTCAAAAGCTGGTCCGCCTCTAACGCTTGAACTATCTTTTGGGTTGCCTCCAAAGCCAAAACAAATCTTACCGCTTCGCTTCTCTATAAGAGCATCTAGAGCATCTCTTAGTTTGAGTGATTGTTCTGGTTCTGCGCAGATAGAGAGAGTGTGTTCTATGCCATCATGCTTTAGTTTTGAAGCACCCATGGCTAAAACGACATGGTCGTAAGATTCTAAAACCTCTCCAGATGCGAGGGTATATCTGTTTTGTTTTGCGTCTATATGAGTAAGTGCATCTACTATAAGTTTAAAACCATGAACACTTTGAAGTTCCTTTAGGTCAATACAAATCTCATCAAACTCTTTTTCTCTTGTTGGAATCCAGATAGAAGTAGGATAGATAAAAAAGTAGTCTCTATCACTTACAAGTGTAACCTCGTAGTTATATTTTCTCAAATATATCGCAGCTTCAAGTCCCCCAAAGCCACCACCGATGACTAAAACACTCTTCATAGCATACCTTTTAGAAATATTTTTCATAAAATATACCCTAGCTATAGTTAAAGTATTATTAACGCTTCTTATTTATAAAATAAATTGCGACAAGACTAACAGAGCCACCAATGATAATATGACTCTGTAA
>JAQUFE010000041.1 GCA_028684815.1 Sulfurimonas sp. | reverse complement strand
CCACGCTCTCCGATAAGGGCAACTACCTTGATCGGTGCGTTTGAGCCTTTTACTATCATACCCATAAGTGTTGACTTTCCAACTCCACTTCCTGCAAAGATGCCAAGCTTTTGACCTTTACCACATGTTAAGAGCCCATCTATACTTTTTACGCCAACACTAAAAATCTCATCTATCATGCCTCTCTTCATCGCTGCAATTGGAGCTTTTATGATAGGAGACATTTTTTTTGAGTTTATCTCTCCTTTGCCATCTATCGGATGCATAAAAGGATTGACTACCCTACCTAGTAATGACTCATCTACTGGAATATTCATACCTGATTGATCTAAAAAAACTCTATCGCCTGAACAAAAACCCTCTACAAAGCTAAATGGAGTTATATGAAATATGGTGCCATCTATCTCTGTGACCATTCCAACACTCTCTTGTGTAGTTGTATTTGAAATTATTTTAACCATATCTCCAATACTTACACTCAAGCCTTTTGCAGTAATAAGGGTTGCATTGATTTTGATAACCTCGCCAAAGGCTACCGAGTAGTTCTTTGAAGAGATTTTGGATTTAAGGGATTTAAATGGCATGTGATTGCCCTTTTTTTAGTATCTAGTACCTGTAGGCGAGTTTATCAAAGAGAAAAACTCACTTCTTGTTTTTTGATCTTTTTTAAAAAGACCTCGCAAGGCTGAAGATGTTGTAGTGGAGTTAATCTTCTCAACTCCTCTCATCTCCATACACATATGACGAGCTTGTATAACGACTGCTACACCTTTTGGTTTTATAGTATCCATGATGGCATCTGCAATCTGCTCAGTTAGCTGCTCTTGTATCTGCATACGACGAGCAAAAACATTTACTACTCGTGGTATTTTAGAAAGTCCTACAACTTTTCCATCAGGGATATAAGCCACATGAACACGACCAATAATAGGAAGTAGATGATGCTCACAAGTTGAGTAAAATTCTATATCTTTTAAAAGTACCATTTCATCATTTGAACTTGTAAAAAGAGCCTTCTCTAAGATAGCCTTTGGATCTTCTTTATATCCGCCATATATAAACTCATATGCCTTTCTAACTCTCTCAGGTGTAGCTTTTAAGCCTTCCCTCTCAGGATCTTCATCTACATGAAGCATCATAGTCTTAACAGCATTTTCAAACTCTATGTTTTTTTTGTTGTCCATAGTTTTGCCTTTATTTATCCCTATGAAACTAACACATGAGGGACTATAAGTGGATATTTTTTCATTTTTCTAAATATATGTTTTCTTATAATCTGTCGCAAATCATTTTCTAGCGCTCTAGGGTTTTCTATCTGCCCCTCTTTTACATGCATCAAAAAGTTCTCTAAGATATCTTCCATCTCTTTTGCAAAAGCTTTATCTTGTCTGTCTGCAACTATACCAAATGTAGTAACCTTTGGTTTTGCAAGCATCTTAGTGTGTTTACCGTCTACTTGAGCTACAAGCATGACTATACCATCAGTTGCTAATTTTTGGCGATCTAACACTATATCATCATCTATTTGATGATTGTTTTGGTTGTCTATATAAGTTTTTCCAGTTTTTACTGTTTTTACTTTACGCATATACTTAGGAGCAACTTCTATCTGATCTCCATCTGTCATAAGCATAATATTTCTCTCTGGAACCCCACACATAATACCTGTCTCTTTATGCTTCATAACATGGTTGTATTCACCGTGAACTGGCAAGAAAAACTTAGGATTTACAAGGCGAAGCATAAGTTTTTGCTCCTCCATAGAAGCGTGACCTGAAACGTGAATATCTCTCTCAGATGCAACTTTAGCACCAGCTCTTTGGAGATGGTTTAACATCCCAGATATTGAGCCTTCATTTCCAGGAATCGCGCGAGAAGAGAGGACTATAAGGTCTGTCGGCTTTATCTTAATGTGTCTATGCTCACCTATTGACATTCTAAAAAGGGCAGAACTTGGCTCACCTTGAGAGCCTGTTGTAACGATAAGAACATCTTTATCATTCATGTGTGCAACTTGTTCTGGTTCAACAAAGATATTTTTATTAAGTCTTATGTAGTCATACTGCATGGCTGTCTCGATGTTTCTCTCCATTGAGCGACCGATGACACAAACTTTACGGTTATACTTAACACCGTACTGTATAGCTTGATAAACACGGTGGATATTTGAGCTAAAAGTTGAGAGGATAATTCTACCTTCTGCTTTTGCAAAAACACGATCTAGTGCAGGTGCCACGCTTAACTCTGATGGAGTAGGCAGAGTATTATAGGAGTTAGTTGAATCACTAAGCAGACATAAAACACCTTTTTCACCATAGTAAGCAAGTCTATGTAAATCAGCTGTGTAGCCATCCACTGGAGTGTAGTCTATCTTAAAATCTCCAGTATGTATGATAGTTCCAGCTTCTGTCGTAATAGCAAGTGATGATGAGTCTAAGATAGAGTGTGTCATATGCATCCACTCAACTTTAAAATCATTACCAATATCATAAACTTCTCTTTTTACAATTGGATTGAAGTACTTTCTACAATCTTTAAGATGATGCTCATCAAACTTGTTTCCAATCATAGCTAGTGGAAGCGGAGTAGCATATATAGGGAACTGCATCTCTTTATAAAGATATGGCATCGCACCAATGTGGTCTTCGTGAGCGTGAGTGATGATAACTGCTTTTATTTTATCTTTGATTTGACGAAGGTATGAAAAGTCAGGTATTAAAATATCTACACCGTGCATATCTTCATCTGGGAAACTCATCCCGATATCAACTAGTATAGCTTCATTTTCAGTCTCAAAAACTGTTATGTTTCCACCAATCTCACCAAGTCCACCTAGTGGAGTTATACGAACTTTAGCCTTAGAGTTTAAGTCTAGTTTATAGTGTGGATTTAGTCTTTGCTTGTGAGCTTCTTGGTTTTTAACAACGAAAGTTTTTAGATTTTCATCAACTGGTGTTGATTGTCTGCGGTTGCGACCACGACTTTTACTTTTATTTTGAGTACTTGACTTAGCGTCAGTTGCAACTGGTCTTGATTTTGAAGCGCTTGGCTTTGTGCTGTTATTTACTCTTGGCTTGAGTGGTTTGCTGTTTGGTTGAGGGGTGCTTTCTGCACTCCCTTGAATTTCTTCTGACATCCAAACTCCTTTTTATATTAATTTTTTATAGAGTTGGTGATAGTAGTCTGTAGATACTTGATGAGGGCGAACTGTTTGTGAGAGCGAAAGCTCTAAAAATGCTTCTAAAAGGGCGTCTTTCTTATAAGTCTCTGAGAGATTTTTCATAAGGGTTTTTCTGGGTTGCTTAAATGCAACTCTAAGCAAGCCCTCAAAATCCTCATCATCTCTATCTCTCTTTTTTTTTATAAGAAAAACAGCAGAGTCTATCTTTGGCGGAGGTTCAAAAGCAGTTGGGGGAACTTGCACAACTATGTGTGCATCTCCCGCACTTTGAGTTATCACACTCAAAGATCCAAACACTTTTTCACCCTCATTTGCACAAAATTTCTCTGCTACTTCGAGCTGTACCATTACAAGTATGTTTTTACACATTGGATCTGCGAGTGCTTTTAAAATGATGTTTGTTGCTATGTAGTATGGCAAATTAGCCACTAAATCATACGACTCATCAATAAGGCTACTCTTCCAAGCTTTTAATACATCTCCACAATTTATGTGGAGTCGCTTGGTAGCAATCTCTTCTTTAAATTTACTTTGTAACAGTTTACACAAATCGGTATCGACCTCAAAAGCTTCTACACTTTTGACATCTACTAAATATTTAGTTAAATCACCTAAGCCAGGCCCAATTTCTACGATTTTGTTATCGTTATTGGGCATCGCTTCGACAATCTTTCTAAGGACGCTTTCATCTTTTAAGAAATTTTGTCCGTATCTCTTCTTAGCTACTATTGCTTTTATTTTCATAAGCAGGATTTTATAGTAATTTTACTTACAATTAAGTTAACAACTTAACAAATTGTTAATTTGACAAGATGTGACAAAATGTCATGCTTAAAATTTATGTAATATTATGGCTTGTATTTAAAATCTCTTGGTTAACTAATATGTTTCATGTGAAACATTTGATTCTTTTTTTTAAAAAACTATATCTAATTATAAGTCTTGAGTTGTATAATTGCAGGATATTATATGAGGCTTTATACCATGAACTACTTTGCTAAAAGAATCATTCCCTGTCTTGATGTTAAAGATGGACGAGTTGTAAAAGGTGTTAACTTTGTTGGCTTAAGAGATGCTGGCGATCCTGTAGAGATTGCAAAGCGATACAATGAAGAGGGTGCTGATGAGATTACATTTTTAGATATCACTGCATCTAATGAGAACAGAGATACTATAGTTGATATCGTTGCTCGTGTTGCTAAAGAGGTTTTCATACCTCTAACTGTTGGCGGTGGTATCAGAAAACTAGATGATATTTATAAACTTTTAAATGTTGGTTGCGATAAGGTAAGTATAAACTCAGCTGCTTTGCATAGACCAGAACTTATAAATGAGAGCGCAAAGCGCTTTGGTTCTCAGTGCATCGTAACTGCTATAGATGTTAAAAAAACTGGTGATAGATATACAGTTTACTTAAACGGTGGAAGAGTAGATACGGGTATAGATGCAGTTGAGTGGGCTAAAGAAGTAGTGGAACGTGGGAGCGGAGAGATTCTTTTAACATCTATGGATGCTGATGGAACTAAGGCTGGATTTGAGTTAAACATAACAAGAATGGTATCTGAGGCTGTTAATGTACCTGTCATTGCAAGTGGCGGAGCAGGGACCATGGAGCACATAAAAGATGCTTTTGAAGCTGGGGCTGATGCTGCACTTGCTGCATCTATATTTCACTACAAAGAGATAGATATTATGGAGTTAAAGCGCTATCTCTCAGAGAACAATATTCCTGTGAGACTATAAAAAATGATTATCTGTGCTGGAAACAATGAAACATTTGACTTTGCATTGCCTATGGGAGTTGGTCTTATTGAGACTGCTATGAACTTAACTAGACTTTGTCTTTTTGATAAGCCTGAGTTTTTACTCTTTGTAGGGAGTGCTGGAAGTTATGGAGATAAGAAAATATTTGATATAGTCGAGTCTAAAAGTGCAGCTAACATCGAGTTAGCGTTTTTAAATTCAGATGCTTATACTCCGCTTGATAATGTCGTATCTACTAACACTGATACAAATATAAAAGAGATTATAGTCAACTCTTCTAACTATATCTCAACTAACGAAGAGCTAACAAAAAAGTTTTTAAGCCTTGGAGTTGGGATAGAAAATATGGAATTTTTTAGCGTTTTAAGGGTTGCACAGGAGTTTAACATTCCAGCGGGTGGAGTATTTTGTATAACTAACTACACTAACAAAAACGCTCACGAAGACTTCTTAAAAAATCACGAAAAAGCCAAGGAGCTTTTAAGTGTGCATGTAAAAAAGAGAATTAAGGAGCTAACAAAAAAATGAGCAAACCATCACTTCTTGACTTTACAAAGAAAGAGTTACTAACACTTATAAAACCTAGTTTTAGAGTAAATCAAATCTTTGGTTGGCTCTACCATCGGTACGCGAATAGTTATGATGATATGAAAAATATCCCAAAAGCCCTAAGAGAAGAGTTAGCCGAAAAATATATCGTAAACCCTTTAAAAATCATCAACAAAGAAATCTCTACCGATGGAACTATAAAGTATCTCTTAGAACTTCAAGATGGTAAAACTATGGAAGCTGTCTGGCTAAAGATGAAAGATGCCATCCATACTGAAGATGGTGAGCTTGTTCAAGAAGCAAGATTCACTATCTGTGTCTCAACTCAAGTTGGATGCAAAGTAGGCTGCTCTTTTTGTTTGACAGCAAAAGGTGGTTTTACAAGAGATTTAACCACGGGCGAGATAGTGGCTCAAGTAGTAGCTCTAAAGCGAGATAATGAACACAAGCATAACAGAATGATAAATATAGTCTATATGGGAATGGGCGAACCTCTTGATAATCTTGATAATCTTGCAAAAGCTATAGAGATATTTAAAGAAGAGGAAGGACTCTGTATATCTGGAAAAAGACAGACAGTATCAACAAGTGGACTTAGTAACAAGATAGACAGACTAGGGGAGATGGGCTTAGGCGTTCACATAGCTATCTCTCTTCACGCTGTTGATGATAAGCTTAGAACTGAGCTTATACCTATGAACAAAGCTCATAACATTGCATCTATCATAGATGCTGTAAAAAGATTCCCAATAGACACGAGAAAGAGAGTTATGTTTGAGTATCTAGTTATAAAAGACAAAAACGATGACTTAGCATCTGCCAAAAAGCTGGTAAAACTCCTAAGTGACATCAAAGCCAAAGTAAACCTAATCTACTTCAATCCATATCCTGGCACGCCTTACGAGAGACCTTCTAAAGAGAGTATGGTAAGCTTTGCGGACTATCTTATCAATCATGGGCTTCTTTGTACGATAAGAGATTCAAAAGGTATGGATATTAGTGCAGCCTGTGGACAGTTAAAAGAGCAGAACAAAGGAGCGTAGAGTGAACTATATAGAAATATTTCAAATAATTTTTTTAATAGTGATTTTTGCCATTGGTGTAATAGGTTTCTTTAGAGCCGCGACAAGCAGTGATGATAAAGAGTAATCTTTTTGTAATATAGCTTATGATAAAATAACCCCTGACTAAGTTACGCTCTTAAAAGTTTTAGGAATGCTAACCAATGGCATTCCCACGATGAGTCGCCTCAGCGGCGCGAGCGAGGCAGAAGAGACTTGTTCCTTTTGCGGACAAAACAAGCGGAAGCGGTCTGCGAAGCAGATGTTTCCTCGAAATAAGATGAAGGTTTCCTTCATTTTATAAAATAAAATTAACTCTGCCTTTTGAAAAAAGGCTAGCTTCAGTCGCCTCAGCGGCGTGAGCGAAGCAAAAGGAACAAGTCCCTTTTGCAGACAAAACAAGCGGAAGCGGTCTGCGAAGCAGATGTTTCCTCGAAATAAGATGAAGGCTTCCTTCATTTTATAAAATAAAATTAAGGAATACATAATGGCAGAATACAAAAAAACAAATACAGATCGTATAAAAAGAATATATGACTTATGTAAAGTGCACTTCGGTGATATTCGTTTTGTTGGAATAAAGTACCATAAAAAAATAGGTTGGATAGCAAAAGCTCAATTTGATGGTGATTTTGAAAACTTAACGGCAGATGGTGAAACAAGTGTTGAAGCACTTCGTAATCTAAAAAACCGTGTTAAAAAAATCATAAAAAGATATAACGCAGTGTAAGCAAAAATTCCTTGTATGAGCAAATATTTATGCAATAAATATTTAGCCAGAAAAGGAAATAAATTTTTGTGAATGTAATATTTTAGTTGGGAAGGGATTAAGATTTTTTCTCAGCTATGAAGTAAAACGACCAACACACCAGGGAGGTCGTTTATAAGTATAATAATACCCTACTTTTCTTATAAAAAAATAATCTTAAAGACCTACAACTAAAACCACATATATAATCAAATCCTCTGATTAATCTATAAACTAGATTCTGTGTCAAGCACGGAATGACTAAACACTTCGTCATCCTGAACTTAATTCAGGAACCAACTTAATAATTGTTCAGAAGACTCAATCCACTTTAAAATCAAATAATGTAAATAGATTTCATAAATCACCTAAATATGGGAGTATTCACACTGTGTTGTAAGCAGTGAATATCTTTTAGGTTTTTCCCATATAAATTTGAAAATTTAGCTTTTTTTTAAGAAATATTTTATATAAATCTATGCTGAAAAGAGATTGCTTTTATCTGGCTTAAAGTCCTTATTATTGGGTTTTAAAGCCTGTTTTAGAAAAAAAATATTTTATAGAATAAATGTCTTTTAAATATCTAGCTTTTTCTATTCACATTATAGTTTACTATTCACATAAGTAAGGCACTCTTTAGCAAAATCTACTCTACTTTGTATTTTATAAATTTTTCCATATAACTCAAATTCCAACTCACTTGCATGAAGTAGAAGTCTTGTTGCACCACTTAATTCTACTCTCTGTTTATCGTCTAGCTCTTTATCTAAAAATCTAACTATCTCTTCTTCACTCTGTCCATAAATGGGATCTCCAACTATGGGATGTTTCACATGAAACAAATGCACTCTAATTTGATGCTGCCTTCCTGTATAGGGAAAACACTCAACAAGTGTCATATCCCTATCTTTAAAATACCTTAGGGGTTTTATATCGGTCTTTGATGGCTTTCCATCTTCATGTACCTTTACAACCATTCTAACCATGGCACTCTCATCTTCACGTCTTAAAAGTGGAACTTCTATGCACATAGCATCTTTTAGCTCTCCATGAACAAGTGCAAGATATTTCTTTTTCATATCCCTTTGTTCAAACATCATCTTTATATCTCTCTCGCTCTCTTTGTTTCTAGCACACAAAACAAGTCCGCTTGTCTCTTGGTCTATTCTATGAGCGATGTTTGCATCTCTGCCAAACTGATACTTTAGTTCATCTATAAGAGAGTAGGGAGTTTTCCTGTTTTGCGGGTGAATAAGAACACCACTTGGCTTATCAAAAAGAACAAATTCATCATAAACTGCTGTTGGTTTTAACCCTTTAGTGATAGGCTCAAAGTATATAAACTCAAACTCACCCTCAACTTCTCCAGCTGTTCTTGTCATCGGCTCGCCATCAACAAAGAGTCTCCCTTTTGCTATAAGTCTTTGTGCTTCTTTTTGCGTATAGTCTAACTCTTTAATGAGATATAAAAATGCTTTTTGTCTCTCTTTGGCAAACATTTTTTTTATAATAAATGGCAAAATTATCTTCCTTTTTTAATCAAGGCTTTACAATTATTTATGTAGAATCAATGACTTAATTTATGTGCAAATCTTAACATAATAACAACATAAAAATCACAAGGATCCTATAAATGATAGATAGATATTCTCGAGAAGAGATGAGTTCAAAGTGGACTTATCAAGCAAAATACCAAGCTTGGCTAGATGTGGAGAAAGCCGTTGTAAAAGCATGGGCTAGACTTGGGAAGATTCCTCAAGATGATGCTGACAAGATAGTTAAAAATGCAAACTTTGATATTAAGCGCATAGATGAGATAGAAGCGGTTACTCGTCACGACCTTATAGCTTTTACAACAAGTGTATCCGAGACACTAGGGAGTGAGTCAAGATGGTTTCACTATGGTATGACATCATCTGATACAATAGATACCGCTGTAGCACTTCAAATGAAGGACTCATTAGAGTTAATCATCAAAGATGTGAAGATGCTTATGGAGTCTATAAAAAAACGGGCACAAGAGCATAAGATGACCCTGATGGTTGGACGAAGCCATGGCATACATGGTGAACCCATAACCTTTGGTCTGGTTTTAGCTGTTTGGTACGATGAGATGGCAAGGCACTTGGAAAACTTAGAGCAGACTATGGTAGTTATATCTGTAGGTCAAGTAAGTGGTGCCATGGGTAATTTTGCTCACGCACCTCTTGAGCTTGAAGAGTACACATGCGAAGAGTTAGGACTAAAGTCAGCCCCAGCATCTAACCAAGTTATTCAAAGAGATAGATATGCAAGACTAGCAACAACTTTAGCCTTAATGGCATCTACAATAGAGAAGTTTGCGGTTCAAGTTCGCCACTGGCAAAGAACAGAAGTTTATGAGTGTGAAGAGTATTTTGCAAAGGGGCAAAAAGGCTCATCAGCTATGCCACACAAAAGAAATCCAATCCTTACAGAAAACATCACCGGACTTGCTCGTATGGTTAGAGCCTATGCGATACCTGCTATGGAAAATGTAGCGCTGTGGCATGAGAGAGATATATCTCACTCTTCTACTGAGAGATTTTGGCTGCCAGATGCTTTTATTACCTCTGACTTTATGCTACACCGTATGAACAATGTTATAGCAAACTTAACTGTTTATCCTGAAAATATGATGAGAAATCTAAACCTAACTGGTGGACTTGTATTTTCTCAAAGGGTTCTTTTAGAGCTTCCTATAAAAGGTGTAAGCCGCGAAGATGCTTACAAAATTGTGCAAAGAAATGCTATGAAGGTTTGGGAAGAGATACAACAAGGTAAAGCTACTACAAATGAAAATGGCGAGAGCTTATACCTAAACCATCTACTAGCAGATGAGGAGTTAAGAAGCTCACTTAGCGAAGAGCAAATTCGTGAATGTTTTAATTATGACTACTACACCAAAAATGTAGATGCGATTTTTAATAGGGTGTTTAACTGAGCCCTCTGATTAATCTATAAACTAGATTCCGTGTCAAGCACGGAATGACGGAACACGCGTTATTCAGAATAGGCAAATCATTTCTGAATAGGAAGCCGTCATTCTGAACAGACAAACAAACAAACCGTTTCTGAACAGGAAATCGTCGTTCAGAATAGGCAAACCGTCATTCTAATAGACAAACGGTAATTCTGAACAAACAAGCTGTCTTGCTGAACAGACAAACCGTTGTTCTAAACAAACAAGCTGTCATCCTGAACTTGATTCAGGATCCAACTTAATAATTGTTTAGAGCACTCGATAAAATAAAATGTTTTATATGTATACTTACAACACTCAAATAGAAGGATTAAAATGGAATTTAATTTCTCATTAAAAATTGATAAAGAAGCTGCCAAAGCAATATTATCAATAATAAAACTATCACTATGGAGCCTATTTATATGATAACAGTTATAAAAAGAAATGGTAGAACAGAGCCTCTTGATATTTCAAAGATACAAAAATATACTTCAGCAGCTATTGCAGGACTAGAAAATGTATCTCAAAGTGAGCTAGAAGTTGATGCGCAGATTCAATTTCGTGATGGCATCACTTCTAAAGAGATTCAACAAACTCTTATAAAAACCGCAGTTGACAAGATAGACATAGATGCACCAAACTGGACTTTTGTCGCATCTAGACTCTTTATGTTTAACCTCTACCATCAAGTAAATGGTTATACAGGTTATGACACGCTTACTAAGTACTTCAAAAGAGGCGAAAAAGAGGGGCGACTTCTTCAAGGTTTATCGGAAATGTACGATCTTGAGGAGCTAGATAAACATATAAAACCAGAGAGAGATATGCTCTTTAACTATCTAGGTGTAAAAACACTTTATGATAGATATCTTATAAAAGATAGAAATTCTAACCCCATAGAACTTCCTCAACATATGTTTATGGCCATAGCAATGTTTTTAGCTCATAGAGAAGAGGACAAACACGAGTGGGCTATCAAGTTTTATAACATGATTTCTCAGTTTGAAGTTATGCTTGCAACTCCAACTCTCTCAAATGCAAGAACTACAAGACATCAACTCTCATCTTGCTACATCGGTTCTACTCCTGATAATATAGAGGGCATCTTTGACTCATACGCAGAGATGGCAATGCTTTCTAAGTTTGGTGGAGGTATCGGTTGGGATTGGACTGGCATCCGCTCTATGGGTTCATATATAGATGGTCATAAAAATGCAGCTGGTGGAACTGTTCCATTTCTAAAGATAACAAACGATATAGCTATTGCAGTTGACCAACTAGGAACTAGAAAAGGTGCTATTGCAGTTTATATGGAACCTTGGCATATAGATATAAATGACTTTTTAGATCTTAAGAAAAACTCTGGAGAAGAGCGTCGTCGTGCGCATGACCTTTTTCCATCTATGTGGTTAAATGATTTATTTTTAAAAAGAGTTCAAGAGGATGGCATCTGGACACTTTTTGATCCTTATGATGCAGGAGAATTAGCAACACTTTATGGAGATGAGTTTGACAAACGATATATGGAACTTGAAGAAGATGAGAACATCGTAAAAGAGAAGATTAAAGCCAAAAATCTTTGGAAGAAGATACTAACATCTTACTTTGAATCTGGCTCACCCTTTTTGTGTTTTAAAGATAATGCTAATCGTGCTAACCCTAACAACCATGTTGGTGTTATACGAAGTTCAAACCTTTGTACTGAGATATTTCAAAACACTAAGCCAAACCACTATAAGATAAAGCTTATCTTTGAAAATGGCGACTTTGTCTCTTATGAAGAGGATGAGATAGTAACAGTTGATAGCGGAGCACAAAAACCTGCTAAGAAGATAACTGCACTAGACTCACTTGGTGGGCTTCCAATCTATGTGGTTGAGAAAGAGAAGATAAACGGCGACACTGCTGTTTGTAACTTAGCATCTGTTAATCTCTCTCGTATAAATACTAAAGAAGATATAGATAGAATTGTTCCTATTGCGATTAGATGTTTGGACAATGTTATAGACCTTAACTTCTACCCAATAGAAAAAGTAAAACGCACTAACATGAAGAGCCGTTCCATTGGTTTGGGTGTTATGGGTGAAGCTCAGATGTTAGCTGAGCAAGCTATCTCATGGGGGACACAAGAACACTTTGACAAGATAGATGAGATTATGGAAGCTGTTAGTTATAACGCTATCTCTGCATCATCAGATCTTGCTTTAGAGAAAGGAAAATATCCTGACTTTGAGGGTTCACAGTGGAGCAAAGGTGTGATGCCAATGGATCATGCTAACGCTGAAGTTAGAAACTTAGTTGACCGTGGAGGTTTGTTTGCATCTACTTATGAGTGGGATGAATTAAGAGAGAGAGTTAAAAAGCAAGGCATGAGAAATGGTTACTTGATGGCCATAGCGCCAACGAGTTCTATCTCTATCCTTACTGGCACTACTCAAGCTATCGAGCCAGTCTTTAAGAGAAAGTGGTTTGAAGAAAACCTTAGCGGACTTATCCCTGTAGTTGTTCCTAATCTCTCTCCTGAGACTTGGGCTTACTATACGCCTGCTTATGATTTAAACCAAACAGCACTGATTAAAGCAGCAGCCATCAGGCAAAAATGGCTAGATCAAGGACAGAGTCTCAATATCTTTATAACACTTGATAAAGCGAGTGGAAGATACTTAAATGAGATTTATATGTTAGCTTGGAAGTTAGGTTTAAAATCAACTTACTATCTTCGCTCACAATCTCCTGAGGTAGCAAATGATGTTGAAGATAGAAGTATGGAGTGTGTAGGTTGTCAATAAGATGAGACCTCTACTCTCAAAAGACCTTAAAAAATTTTGTTCAAGATTTGATAATTTTATAGATGCAGAGTTTCGATCCATCGAGGTTATATCAAAAGATGTTATAAGAGCTGTTATAGCTACTCAAGATAGTCATAGAGATTATGACTGGATTACTATAACATTAGAATTTAACAATGTTAGTGATGCAAAACTCTTAAAAGATGATAGAATAGCTCTTGTAAATATGTGTGATGGGCTTACTATCATAAGCCAAAATAATCTCTTTGTTTTTGGTATTGGAAATTATGATAATATATTTGGTATAAAAGATGCTTTGTTTTATATAATTTCTTCTAGTATCAAATACAAAGAGGGACAATTTTAAGGAGAAGCTGATGCAAAAGTATGAAGTAAAGGGTAGTATATTAGGTTTTGATCAAACGATGAATGTTGAGATAGTTCAGATTGATAATCTATTTTCAACAATAAGAGATTTAGATAATAAAAATATCTCTTTTACAGTAGTAAATCCTTATGAATTAAGAGAGTACTCTTTTGATATAAGATCAAATATAAAAGTTCTTCTAGATATAAAAGAGAACTCAAATCTTAGTGCTTTTAACATTGTAGTTATTCAAAACCCTCTTGAAAACTCTACTGTAAACTTTCTAGCACCTATAGTTATAAATAACGATAATATGACTATAGCTCAAGTAGTACTTGATCCAAAAAGACATCCAGACTTTGGAATGGCTGAGAGCATAAAATCTTTTATGTAAGCACTGTTAACCAAGTATTATTCATTCGTTAGCATTTCGTAAACCAAATGCGTATAAACTTTGATATTTCACTATCAAGGAAAAACAGATGAAAAAAATTCTTTTATTATGTATAGTCTCTCTATCTTTACTAAATGCTAAAGATGGAGTGAACTTCAAATATGCTGATGAGAACACTCAGCGAAAAAATCCCACAAGCCAAAGTTTTATCCTCTCATATAACAATGTTTTAAAAGAGATTAGAACAAGTGTTGTAAATATCTCTACTAAAAAAACTATAACAACTCAAAGAGGGTATCAAAATCCATTTTTCTTTGAGCAACCAAGAGTTCCACAAGGAACATCAGGAAGTGGTGTTGTTATCTCAAAAGATGGTTATATCGTTACTAACAACCATGTTGTAGATGGTGCTGATGAGATAAAAGTAAGTTTAGCCGATAGTAAAAAAAGCTATATTGCAAAACTAATTGGTAGCGATGAGAAGAGTGATATTGCCATTATAAAGATAGATGCAGATGGATTAAACGCAGTTACTTTTTACAATTCTGATAATGTGAGAGTTGGTGATGTGGTCTTTGCTCTTGGAAATCCATTTGGAGTCGGCGAGACAATAACACAAGGAATAGTCTCAGCAACAGGAAGAAATGGCATCGGTATAGTTGAGTATGAAGATTTTATACAAACAGATGCATCTATAAACCCTGGTAACTCTGGCGGTGCACTTGTAAACTCTGCTGGGCATCTCATAGGCATAAACTCTGCTATCATCTCTAGAAGTGGTGGAAACGATGGTATAGGACTTGCAATCCCTTCAAATATGGTCACCTCAATAGCATCTCAACTCATCGACAGCGGTAAATATACACGTGCCTATCTAGGAGTTGGTATAGACAATATTAGTGAAGATATGAGTAGTTTTTATAATAATGAGTATGGTGCTTTGATTATCAGTGTTGAAGAGAACTCTCCTGCAGATAAAGCTGGTCTAAAAAGAGGAGACTTAATCATCTCAATAGATGGTAAAAAAATAGAAAATGCTAGTATGCTAAAAAATATCGTTGGCTCATATCAACCATCAAGGGTTGTAAATATGAAGTTTTTACGAGATAAAAAAATAGATGTAATAAATGTAGAGTTAGGTTCACTAAATAAAAATTTATCTAATGCAAACATAAATTATAAAGGTCTTAATGTAGTAGAACTTCCAAAAGAAACAAAAAGAGTTTTACAAAACAACACTTATATTGCAGGCGGTGTCTTAGTTGATAGCGTAGATGCAAATAGTAAGGCTTTTAATATCGGAATAGCAAAAGGCGATATTATTATTCAGATAGAGCAAAAAGAGATAAAAGATATGGATGACTTTATATCTGCTACTACAAGTCAGGAGAAGAAGAGATTTTATATCTTTAGAAGAGGAAATGTTTTTGCAATTGTTTTATAAACCCATATAAATTTTATATGATATAATAATTCAGAATAATTAACTCAAAGGTTAGACAGATGAGTAACAATACAGTAACACTTATAGATAATAGGACAGGGAACTCTTATGAATTCCCCATCTTAGAAGCAACAGTTGGTCCTTCTGTCATCGATATTTCAACTCTTTATAAAGATACGGGGATGTTTACTTTTGATAAAGGTTATACATCTACTGCATCTTGTCGTTCTAAGATAACTTATATAGATGGTGATAAAGGCAAACTAATGTATAGGGGATATGATATCTCTTATCTTGCAACTCAAAAAACATTTCTTGATACTGCCTTTTTACTTTTAAATAAAGAACTTCCAACTAAAGAAGAACTTGATGATTTTAAAGAGGAAATAGCAAAACGCTCATTTATTCATGAGGGAATGAAAAAACTTTTTGACTCTTTTCCAGATCAAGCTCATCCTATGGCAATATTATCTGCTGGTGTCTCAGCTCTCTCCACATTTTATTTTGACCACTTAGATATTGACTCACCAGAAGAATATATGGAGATGGCAAATAGAATCATTGCCAAAATTCCTACACTTGCAGCTTTTTCTTTTAGATATTCAAATGGTCTTCCTATCATCTATCCAGATCTGCAAAAAGGCTTTACAGAAAACTTTTTATATATGATGCGAGCTTATCCTCACAAGCATGTAGATTTAACATCCATAGAGATAAAAGCACTCGATACTATTTTTACACTTCACGCTGATCATGAACAAAATGCATCTACAACTGCAGTTCGCAATCTAGGATCTACTCATGCTCATCCATATGCAGCTATTAGTGCTGGTATTGGTGCTTTATGGGGTAGAGCTCATGGTGGTGCAAATGAGTCTGTTATTCGTCAGTTGGAGATGATTGGCACAGTTGATAGAGTGGATGAGTTTATAGCTCGTGCAAAAGATAAAAATGATCCTTTTAGGCTTATGGGATTTGGGCATCGTGTATATAAAAACTTTGACCCTCGTGCAAAAATTCTTAAAAAAATTAGAAATGAATTAATAGAAGAGTTAGGAATAGACAGTGAACTAATAGCAGTTGCAAATAAGATAGAACATATTGCTTTAAATGATGAGTACTTTATTAGCAGAGGTTTATATCCAAATATAGACTTTTACTCAGGGCTTATACTTCAAGCTCTAAATATTCCAAAAGATATGTTTGCTGTTATTTTTGTGATAGGAAGGACGCCAGGATGGATCTCTCAATGGATAGAGTTAAAAGAGCAAGACAGCATAAAGATAGCTCGCCCTCGTCAACTCTACCTAGGGCCAGATGATAGAACTCCAG
>JAQUFE010000084.1 GCA_028684815.1 Sulfurimonas sp. | reverse complement strand
TTTTAGTTTAGATATGCTTTTTAAATCGAGCATTTTTATATTTGTTTGCTCATATCTTTCAATGATAGCTTCATCTATAATGTTTTTCATAATTTTTGTAGATGCTGCAAAAAACTCAACTTTTACATTATCTAGTAAAAATTTCAACATATACTCACTTGGATTTAGCCCATTGATTCTTAATGCACTCTCATGTATATCTTTTTGTTTTTTTGCACATAAAGATAACATTGTGCTCTCAATCACTCTATATGGAAGTTTAGATGGAGATAGAATATCTACATCTTCAGATATTCTATGACGCAGATGATATGCCAACGCAGTTCCGCCAATAAAATAAAGCTCTCTAGCAAAGAGTGAAGTAGTTGACAATTTATTTAGTGCTGTTTTTACTGCTAATGTCATCTATATAACCTCTTAGTATTTTGTATGAAGCATCTCTGTCATATCTGCCATTTAGCTCTAATTCCAATCCATTTAGATTGACAAAACCATCTTGATACATCTCTTTATACATTAAAATAAGTTCCATCTTGACCCGCTGCACTCCAAACATCAAGCACAACTCATAGATATCATCTTTATCCATTGCAGACAATGTTCTTCTTATAATTGCTGTTATTTTTTGATATGAAGGTTTTGAACTTTGCCATATCTCTTTTGAGTTAAACCTCTTAGGATCATAAATAGCTACTTTTTCATTATCGTAATACTCATAAGGCTTACTATTTGTCAGTAAAAAACTATCACTGTCTTCGGGAATTAACTTCCTATAAAACTTGCCTCTCTTTGTTTGTGATACCAAATCAGAGGATCTATGTACTGATTTTTGTATGCTAATAGTTGAGATGTCAAGATTTTTAAATACATCGTATCCGAACTCTTCATTAAAAGGCAGTGTGCTTATTATTTCTCTAACACTCTTTATATCACTCATAGCAAGTCCTCTCTTTTTATTGTCACAATATACCATTATTTGTATGTTGTGTCAATATCTTTATATATGAATATAATTGGATAAATTTTATACTCACATTAAATACCTATCCGATATAATCTTTATTACTAGAATAAAAAAATGGAGAACGCTTGAAAATACTGCATACATCGGATTGGCATCTAGGTCAGAGTTTTATGGGTAAGAGTCGCTTTGATGAGCATGAAGCTTTTTTGAAGTGGCTTTTGCAAACTATAGAGCTAGAGAACATCAACACTCTCATCGTTGCAGGCGATATTTTTGATACTACTACACCTCCAAACTATGCACTAGAACTCTACTACAACTTCCTAACTAAAGTCTCTTCTTTTTGTAAAAATATCATCATAACAGCAGGCAATCACGACTCCGTAGCTACTCTAAAAGCTCCAAAACAACTTCTAAAAGCTTTAAATGTTCATGTTATAACATCTGGAGATGAGGATGAAGATGAAGTTATCGCCATTTATGATGATGAAGAGATTTGTGGCATCGTTTGTGCAGTTCCATTTTTACGCGACTTCGTAGTTCGCAAATCTCAAAGTGCGCAGACTATGGATGATAAAGAGTCAGCCCTCTCAAATGGCATCAAAGAGCACTACAAAAGTGCTTACAAAAGAGCAAAAGAACTCTCAAAAGATGTTCCCATCATCGCTACTGGGCATCTAACTACTTTAGGAAGCAAAACAAGTGAATCTGAAAGAGAGATATATATAGGTGGCACCTTAGATATAGATAGTGACTTTTTTAAAGATTTTGACTATGTCGCTCTTGGTCATCTGCATATAAACCAGAGAGTTAAAAGTGAGAGAGTTCGTTATAGTGGCTCGCCAATACCACTTAGTTTTAGTGAGTCAAACTCGCAAAAAAAGGTAAATATTGTAGAATTTATCGGTGCAGATGTAAAGATAAAAGAGTTAGATATCCCACTCTTTAGAAAACTACTCGTCATTCGTGGAGATACTGCATCTGTTATAAGTGAGCTTGAAAATGTAACCGATAAAGAGTCTTGGATAGAGATACACATTAGAGATGAGAATCCTTTTCATGCAAACGAGAGCATCAGAACAAGAGCGAAAGAGCTAGAGCTTACACTTCTAGCTGTAAAGATTGATAGAGAGCAAACACCCTCAAGTGCAAGTGCGTTTAACGCTATAACTCTTAATGAACTAAATCCTCTTGAAGTCTTTGAGAGAAGAGTTGAGCTAGAGGGTTTGGAAGATGAAGAGCTAACAAAAGAGCTGTTAAAAAGTTTTAAACTCATTGTGAGCGAGGTAGAGGCAATATGAAGATACTCTCACTAAAAGCTCTCAACATAAACTCACTTCTTGGCAGAACCGAGGTAGATTTTTTGGAGCTCACAAAAGATAGTGCCCTCTTTGCCATCACAGGACCAACAGGTTCTGGAAAAAGCACACTTCTTGATATCATCTCTTGTGCTCTCTATGGTCGAACTTCAAGACTAAAAAACCCAAATGACTTGATGTCAAGACACTCCGCTGAGGCTTATTGCGAAGTGGAGTTTGAGGTCAAAAACAAGAGATATAGATCCTCTTGGACACAAAAAAGAGCACATAAACAGCATGATGGAAAGTTTCAAACTGCAAAGATGGAGCTTGTAGATTTGGACACTAACAAGGTTTTAGATTTAAAATCAAGAGATGTTGCTAAAAAAGTAGAAGAGCTTTCAGGGCTGGATTTTGGGCGTTTTACCCAGTCGATGATGCTAGCTCAAGGTGGCTTTGATGCCTTTTTAAAAGCAGATGAAAAAGAGCGTTCAGAACTTTTAGAGAAGATTACAGGAACTCAAATCTATGCAGATATCTCCATAGCCGTCTTTGATAAACATCGAAACCTCAAGCAAGAGATGGAGTCTGATGTTAAAATCTTAGAATCCATAGAGCTACTAAGTGAAGAGCAAGTTTTTAAAAAACAAAAAGAGCTTGAGCAAAACACAAACGAAAAAAGAAAAACAGATGAGCAGTTAAAAGAGCTAACAAGGCAGCTAAACTGGACTCAAAGACTAAGAGAGCTTACACTTGAAGCTAAAAAACATGAAGAAGATTTCACACAAGCTTCAAAACTAAAAGAGCAGCATAAAGACTTCTTTTTAAAACTCTCCCTAGCAAACAAAGCACTAAATGTATCTTCAACCTTTTCATCACATTCTCAACTCCATGAGAGTCTAAAAACCGATAAAACCACCTTAACAAAACTAAGTTCTGAACTTGAGAGTATGAGCAAGGATATAGAGGAAAAAACCAAAGAGCATGCCATCTTAGAAAAAAGTTTTGAAGATGAAAAGAGAGAGTTTGAGAAAGAAAAAATAAAGATAAAGCAAGCCTTTGAACTTCTCCTAAATGAGAGACAAACCACACAGAGCATAACTAAACTACAAGCCGTTTGTGAGGGTAAAAAAGAGAGTTTAAAACAAGTTAGTAACTCTCTAAACTCGCTTCTTGAGAGAGACAAGCAGATACAAAAACAGATTGATGCTAAAAACTTCTACCTAAAGAACAAGCAAAAAGATGAAAAACTAAACTCAACTCTTGGCATCATTGAGCAAAATATCGCACACTATAGAGATGAAGAGAAAATTCTTAAGGAGAGTTTTGAGAGAGTTAAACTCTTTGATTTGTCACTTCGCGATGAAAAGTACAAGCTTATAAAGAGAAGCGTTGATGAGTTCTCTGCAACTTTAAAAGAGCTAGAACTTGAGTATAAAAAGCTAGATAAAAAAAGTGTAGATGCGAACATTGTCGATATAAATGAGCACTTAAATACTCTCAAAAAAGAGCAAATAAACTATGATGAGAGTGTCAAAAAACTTAACTTTAGACTTGTTGAGATAGAACAAGTTCGTGTCAGAAAAGATGAACTTCTTGGCGAGATAGAAAAGATAAGAGAGCTGATACAGATAGAAGAAAAAGCGTACTACGCTCTTAGTGCCGAGATACAAAAGCTTATCTCTCAAAAAGAACAAGCTAGTTTAGATG
>JAQUFE010000010.1 GCA_028684815.1 Sulfurimonas sp. | reverse complement strand
ACAAAGCCGATATAATTGCTAAACAGAGTGAAGTCGTAAATAAAAAGTTATTTGTTTATCTTGCTATTGCTGGTGGAAGCTGGATATATGGCACAAAAGAAAGTGGACTTATTGGTCTTTTTGCCTTTGTCCTCTTTATGATTGTTTCAATGGGTGTTTTTGTTAACTTACTGAAACTTAGTAAAATTGAAAATGAAATAGAGGAGCTTAAATAAAATGAATGATATTATTCCATTGTTATTTCCACTTGGTGCAATTGTTGCAGCTATTATAGGTATTTTAGCAGTTAAAAACCACTGGAAAATAGCAGACTACTTCTAAAAACAAAGGGTGAACAAAGGGTGTCAGGCACCAAAATAGGAACAAAACTTAGTTTTACCTTAACTAAGTTTGACACACTTTGACACTCTTTTAACAAAGGGTGTCAAACAAAGGGTGTCAGGCACCAAAACAGCAACAAAACTTAGTTTTACCTTAACTGAGTTTGACACTCTCTGACACACTTTTAGTCCTACTTTCATAAGTAGGGCTTTTTTTTACTCTTCTTATCTACTTAACCTAACCTAATGCAGATTATCTTGAATCTATTTCTTCTTTCTATTCTTTTTCCTATTTTTGGTATAATCTAGTTATGACATTACAAGAGAGAAAAGACAAAGCCGATATAATTGCTAAACTGATTGATTCGCTTTATAAAAAATTAATTATATTATTAGCAATTGATGGAGCATTTGGTACATATGCGTTGAAGTATATAGCAGACTCCAATATTGTTGGATATGTATTTGCTATCATTTTTATATTTGTCTCGATAGCAATTTTCGTTACTTATGTAAAAATGAATCAATGGACAAAAAACTTAGAAAGGATATCTAATGAATGAACTAGGAATTTTAATAATACCATTAGGATTTGTGTTTGCTGCAATTGTAGGTTTTTTAGCTGTTAACAGACATTGGAAGCTTGCTGACTGGATTTAAAAAAAAGGGTGTCAGGCACCGTTTTGTGCAAAAACTTAGTTTCACCTTAACTGGTGAAAAGGGGTGAAAAAGGGGTGTCAACAATGGGTGTCAGGCACCAAAGTGGGAATAAAACTTAGTTTTACCTTAACTAAGACCTGACACTCTCTGACACTCTCCAACCCAGCCTCACTACTCTCCATACAAAGGGTGTCAGGCACCAAAACAGGAACAAAACTTAGTTTTACCTTAACTAAGTCTGACACACTTTGACACTCTTTTAGTCCTACTTTCCATAAGTAGGGCTTTTTTTTACTCTTCTTTTCTACTTAACCTAACCTAATGCAGATTATCTTGAATCTATTTCTTCTTTCTATTTTTGGTATAATCTCTACATGACATTACAAGAACGAAAAGATACTATAGATAAACTTTCTAAAATTGCAGATATTGTCAATAAAAAATTAATAGCTCTTTTAGCTATTGATGGTGGTATAGGTGCATATGCAGTAAAGTTTATAGAGCAAAATAATATATTTGGTTATGCACTTGGAATAATTTTTATTATTGTGTCTGTAGGTGTTGCATATAATTACAATGAGCTAAACAGACTAAAAAAAAATATGGAGGAGTTTTAAAATGGAAGATGTTGGACTTTTATTATTAGCTATAGGCTTTGTAGCAGCATGGATTATTGGCTATATAGCAAATAAAAATCATTGGAAAATAGGTGGTATTTTTTAATAAACAATGGGTGTCAGAACAATGGGTGTCAGGCACCAAAATAGGAACAAAACTTAGTTTTACCTTAACTAAGTCTGACACACTTTGACACTCTTTTCAACAAAGGGTGTCAGGCACCAAAACAGGAACAAAACTTAGTTTTACCTTAGCTAAGTTTGACACACTTTGACACTCTTTCAGTCCTACTTTCCATAAGTAGGGCTTTTTTTTACTCTTCTTTTCTACTTAACATAATGCAAGTTTTATCTTGAATCTATTTCTTCTTTCTATTCTTTTTCCTATTTTTGGTATAATCTCTACATGACATTACAAGAGAGAAAAGACAAAGCCGATATGATTGCTAAGAAGAGTGACATCATCTATAAGAAAATGGTTGTACTGTTAGCTTCTGCTGGAGCTATTGGTAGTTATGGCTTAAATCAGATAGGATTTGAGAAGTACTTTCTAATGTTTTTATTTGGAATATTAGTAGTAGGTTTAATGTTCAACTATTTTTCCATTAATAAAGCAAAAAGACAGATTGAGGAGTTAGAAAATGAGTAGTGGAATATTATTAGGTGTTACAATTATTATAGCAACAATGATAGCCTATGTTGCATATAAAAACCACTGGAAAATAGCAGATTACTTCTAAAAAAAGGTGTCAAAAAGTAGAAAAAGGGGTGTCAGTTGCCACCTTAAGGAAAGATAGCAGGCTCCAAAACAGGAATAAAACTTAAATTAAGCTAAGATTTTATAAAATCTATTATTATGGCAAGAAAAGAACGATATCAAGAGCCTGGGCTTTATCATATTATCAACCGCGGGGTAGAACAGAGAGATATTTATCTTGAACCAGAAGACTATGAATTTTTTTTAGATCTCTTGCTCGACCTTACCAAAGACCATGAAATTATCGTACATACATTTTGTCTTATGACAAACCACTATCACCTTCTTTTAGAAACCAAAACCTCAAATATTTCAAAAGCCATACAGTTTGTAAATGAAAGATACGCTAAATATTTTAACAAAAAATACACAAGAAGTGGTCACCTCTGGCAGGGCAGGTATAAATCCTATCTTCTCTTTGACGATGCCCATTTTTGGATTGTTGCAAAATATATAGAGCGAAATCCCATAAAAGCAAAGATGGTGCAGGATGTCGCGCTTTATAAATACCAATCATTTTTTCAGTGGAAATATAAGCATAACTATTATGAACTTTTAAATAATTCCATGATTTTTGAGATGACCTTTGTTGAGTATGAAAAGTATCTTAGTGGAGTAGAAATTGATGCGATAGACATTGTCTATAATTCTCCAAAACTTATAACAAAAGATGGCAAGCTTAAAGTTCTAAAGAAGAGACTAGAGACTTTTTTTGAAAGTGACATAGATATAAATAGAGATGAAAATATACAAAAAGCTTTTGAATATGGCTACAAAAAAACTGAGATAGCCGAGTTTTTAAACTTGAGTGCAAAAACTATTGCTAAAGCATTGCCTCTGGACTCAAAAAACCAAGCTCCCTTTTTAAAAACTACCTAGATCTTTAGTTTAAAAATCTTAGCCATTGGGTCTAGTATAACTGGTTCATAGAGAGCCTCGTCATAGTTTTCTAACACAAAAAGTTGTATATATGTTGAGTTAAACATATTTTTGTCTAAGACTAAAAACTGATTGTAATCTCTCATAAAGATAACATTTATAGGGCTATTTTTATCTATGACTTGGATGTTTTTTCTTAACACCCCTTCACTATCATACTCAGTGACAACAAAATTATTTATAGCGAAGGCCTTATTGCCAATCATAATTTGCCCAGTTTTTTTGATAATATGAATGCCATTACCAAGTTTAATACTCTCATCCGTATCTTGTATATAGCTTGAATTGTAAAAAAATGGCGAAGCTTTTTTTTCTCCACTCATAAGGTCTAGGCTTGAAAAAAGAGCTATAGTTGGAATAATGCCCATCATTCTACTTGGTAAGTAGAGGTAGACATCTCTAGTTTTAGTAGGTAGATTTATCTCTTGCTTTAGAGAGTTTAAAAAGTCATTTGTGTTGTTGTAGCCATAATCTAGCGTCATCTGCTCTATGTTGCTACTTGAGAGCTTTACATAGCTAGTATGATTTTCATCTAAGCCTATATTTGCTCCACTAACTCTAAATCTTTTCTCAGCGTACTCAACATCGAGTCGAGACATCTTAGCCGCTGCATCTTGTGCTGAAGTTAGTATAAAACTAACTGGAAAGTTTTCAGCTCCGTTATGTTTTCCTCCATCTATAAGAGTCTTTACATCGCTATAGTAGCGAATAGGATAACCATAGTCCCACCACGCAACAACGTAGTCCTCTCTATCAGCTATTTTTTGCAGTCTGTCTAAGAGTTTTACTTCATCCTGAGTAAAGACTGTAGGTACTCTGTACTCTATAACATGAGCTATGTTTGGATAGAGTGCCGCGAGACTAAGAAGAGTCATAAAAGCATACTTTGCAATAAGACTTGTTTTATGGTTGATAAACTTAGTTGAGAACCATTTAGATAGCTCATAGATGATATAACCTAGACCCAGAGCCATCACAGGTACAGCGTAGATAGTAAACCTTAGTCCACCACCACTTACAAGATTAGGTATGCCATAAGCTAAAAATCCGAGTCCTAACATCGGAAGCCCTAGAAGCATTACAGGGTGTTTGTAAACAAACCAGATATAACCTACCATAGATGCCAAGAGAGTTAGAGTATGTCCGCTAACGCGATTTGCAAACATCTCAAAAGGAATCTCTCCAGCCTCTCTTATAGTTTGCATAACTGTAAAAAAGTGAAGACCTAATCCTTTAGCGTCACTATGTAGCGCATCTCTAAATACATAACCTTTTAGTTGGCTCCAGATAGGGTCAAAACCACCAGTTGCAAAGAAAAGGATAACTGCAAAAGCAAAGATATAGTAGAGATATTTAAAGACTAACTCTCTTTGAGTTTTTAGTAAAAGATAAAAAACAATTACCATTGCAAATCTTATAAATCCATCAAGATTTACCATAGCAAAAAGCATAAAAGAGATGAGTAGTACATTTGTTTTAAAATCTTGTTTTTTGATTATTTGATAGACTATATAGATGCCTATAAGAGCTATAAAAGCAAACTCAAGCGCATAACTTTGTGGATACCACCATCTATAAGCTATCGCATCAAGAGCTGCTATGAGGAGGTACTTATCTTTAGCGCTATCTACTGCCCAGATGAGCGACCAAAGCAAAACGGTAGGAAAAACTATGGTTAAAAAGTCAGTATCATAGTAGCCGACCATAGTGCGGTTGTAGTAACTCCATGCGATGCTAGCCATAAGTGCTGCAATAAAGCCAACTTCAAGCCTATCAAACTCTCTTGCTATTAAGATTATGGGAATGACTATAAGTGATGCAAAAAAGACAGGCATATAAAAGATAATAGTCTCAAAGGAGAAGGGCAAAAGACTAGCTATAAAAGCTGTCAAAACGCTTGGAGCACTCTTAAATGGAGACAAATCATTTGTGTTTTCGGTCACTCCAGCTAGGATGTCTCTAGCCCCTTCTGCGTAGTAGTAGCCATCATTGGTGTTTATCATAAACTCACCATTGAACTTAAACTGCTCTTCATGGCTAAATTGTTCAACCCAAATAAGCCGCACTACTACACTAAAAGTAAATGCTAAAAGTATCAATAAAAAAGTTTTTTTATCTGTTGTTAATGCCATATATATCTCGTTTTATTTAAAATTGAACCTTCTGATTAGTCTATAAACTAGATTCCGTGTCAAGCACGGAATGACGGAACACACGTCATCTTGAGCTTGACTCATCATTATCCTGAACTTGACTCGTTGTCATCTCGAGCTTAGCTCACTGTCATCCTGAACAAACAAATCGTCATCCTGAACTTGATTCAGGATCCAATTTAATAATTCTTCAGAGCATTCAATTATCAATGCCTAATTCTAGCTATGCTTATAGTATCAATATATCCCTGTCATAAAAAGTATCAGTAAAAAGAATTTTTCTTTCATCCTTCTTCTAAAATTAAATGCATCTTTTACCAATAACAAATTATTTATATAACTTTTATTTAGTATTAACTTTGAAAAAGGATACCTGTTTTTTATTTCTAAAACTTCTATCATTTTTCTTGTTTCATCCCTATACCATGATGAAAACACCAGTAAAAGCCTTTTTATTTTTGCACTCACTCCATCATTTGCACCCACTTGATTGGAGCTATGTTGCCTGTATCTCATACTAGGTCTAGCATCTATAAACCATCTGTACCCATTTTCTCTACTAAAAGCGTAGATAAACCAGTCATGCAAATCTAGCTCATTTACCTTTTCCCACTTTAGATTTATAAATCTTTTTATATCATTTGCTAGATTTATAGTTAAAACATAAGTGCATCCAGGCCCAGCCGCTTCAAACAAATAATCATACTTAGCTTGCTTTTGCGCCTTGTCCAACAGCATCTCTTTACCATCTTCCCAAAAAGCTAAAACATTACTAGAATAGCCATCTAAGTTATGTGCATCTATCGTTCTTATGGCATTTATCAGTTTATCTTCATACCAAATATCATCTTGATCAGCAAAAGAGATAAAGTCAAAACTTGAAAAATCAACATCTCTAATGAGTCTAAAAAAGTTTTTAGCAGCCCCACCAAATTTTTCATCACTTTTTAAATATACTAAGTTTTTATTTTGCACATAGACATTTTGCAAATACTCTAAAGTCTTATCTGTTGACAAGTCATCACTTATAAATATAGTCACAGCCACATCTTTTTGCTCTAGAATGGAGTCTATTTGCTCTTTTATATATCTAGTCCCATTGTAAGATGCCAGTAAAACTGCTATTTTCTTAACCATATATATACCTCAGATAGTCCATATTATTTTGAAGCCCTAACTATTAAAATTCTTCTATAGTATTTAAGAGTGAGCCAAAGATAAAACCCAAGATACTCAAAAGTGTTAATCTGTTTTCTCTTTTTTGCACCCTTTAGTGCTAAGATTTCGCCCTCATACATCCTTGGCATGTTTGCTGATAATCCTGACTCTCCAAAACTTCGTTTACCATGACCTGTCAATACAAGGCTCTCATTTAAAACATGTATTTTGCAATACTGCTCTAACCTTAGCCATAAATCACCATCTTCTGTGTGTGCTTTTGTTTCATCATACGAATTGATTTTTAATAAGATACTTTTTTTAACTAGCACCGTTGGTGTTGAGGGCCACCATTTGAGTAAGATCTCTTTAGCATTTAGCGTATAGATTTTTTGTTTAGATTTGCTAAAAAATGGATAAACCTCATTATTTCTATTTGTACCTAAAAACTCTATCTCTGGATTTTTATCTATTGCATCTATCTGTTTTTGAAGCTTCATAGGCAACCAAATATCATCAGAATCAAGCAATGCAATCCACTCTCCGCTCGCCTCATTTATGCCCCTGTTTCTAGCGCTAGAGACGCCTCCATTTGGCTTGTTTATAAGCTTTAGGACTCTATTGGTTTGGTTATTTAAAATCATCTCCTGCACAATTTTTTCACACCCATCAGTAGAGCCATCATTTATCACTATAATCTCTATTGGTTTAGGATATGTTTGATTTAGTACCGATTCTATAGTGCTTTTTATCGTTTCTTTTGCGTTATATAGAGGAATAATGGTTGAGATTTCCATACTTTAGTCCTTGAGAGATTATTTTAGTTTACTAAAAAAAGATTGTTTTAACAAGGATATTTTTGCAACATATTTTCCAAAAATAGCCAACTTTAGCAAATCCAAAACATAATACTTATCTATAAAGTTATATACTTTATGATCTTTTCTAATTTCATGTTTTTCTTTTACTGAGTTTTTATCAATGACAAAACTTGCTCCACCTATTCTGAAGTTTGCTACTACTGATTTGATTTCATGAAAATTTACCCCTGCTAAATAGAGCCTTAGCATCAAATCCCAATCAGATGCTATTTTATACTTAGTTGAAAACAGGCCATGTCTATTGTAGATTTCTTTAGGTACAAATACAGTTGGATGACTTAATATCATGCCTTTTTTTAGCATGAAAAGATCTTGAGATGGGTAAGCTATATAAGATTTTTTATCATCTAGTATAGTATTTAGATGGGCATAAAAGATAGTTTTTTTATCAGAAAGAGTATATGCTTTAGAGATTTCCCTCACACCATCTAGCTCATACCAATCATCCGCATTTATAAGCCCAATCACTTCACCACTACAGAGTTTTACACCCTTGTTCATGGCATCATAAATCCCAGCATCTTTCTCGCTTAACCAATAATCAATCCTATCTTCATACTTCTTAATAATCTCCAAAGTACCATCGTTTGAGCCACCATCTACGATGATATACTCTACATTGTCATAAGTTTGGTTTATCACACTTTGCACAGTTTTTTCTAGGTGTTCTTCGCCATTGTAAACAACTGTGATTATGCTTATAAGAGGTTTATCTTTGTAAGATTTTTTGAAATGCCCTTTTGTCCTTAGACCACCCTCACTTCTTATACCCTCACCCTCATTTAAAAATGGCAGGTTCCCAGCTTTATCTTTTGTTATTAGTCTAGTCGTGCTATATCTAGCATCTTGGCATATTGTATTTGTCATTTATCACTTCTTCTGTATTTCGTTGTCATTCACAACCTCTTTAACTATTTCAACATATCTATTTGCAAATAGTTTTGTTCTTATTTCTAAGGTTTCTATCTCTTTGTCATGCTCTAAACTTTCATAGTCTTTTAGAATAGATTTTAGAGACTCTGCACTCTTCCTTTGGAAAAATGTAGCTGTAGGATATTGCTCTTTATGCACATCTAAGTCTGAGAGTATCATCTCTTTTGCTACACTTTTACACTCCTCTACAGTAGAACTCCAGCCCTCAAATAAAGATGGATTTATCACCGCTTTTGAAAACTTTATCAACCCAAATACATCTTCATACTCAACAAGTCCTAGCAGTTTCATATTGTCTTCTAGTTTGTTGATTTTAATAAAATCCTCAATCTCATCTATATGATTTTTATTTCTGTAGTCTTTTAAATAGCCCGTACAAACTACACAGATGCGAATCCCATCATCAACCAACATCTTTACTGCTTGAAGAACTAGCATATGGTTTTTATGTTTCCAAAATTGGTTTGGTATATAGAAAAACTCATCTTTAAGATTATATTTTTCTCGTAATTTCTCTTCATTTTTTTGAGTTAAACTAAAGTACTTTACATCTGGTTGAGAAACGAACTGCAAAACATCCGCTTTTGCTATGTGCTCAGGTGCAAATACTTTAAGGTCATTTAGAGCGTCATAGCTGCTTAAAACTATTTTATGACTATTTTTAATCAGATTTATAAAGTTAGCATCTCGATTTTTTATCTCATTTTGTGAAAACATATCCATAAGATGCAAATGTTGAAAGTCTGGTATCCAGTTGATAGTCTTTATACCGTTTAATCGCACAATGCTTGAGTGTGAGAGTACTTTTATATCATATTTTTTTAGAACACTTTCTAGTATAAAATTTGTTTTGAAAAATTTGTTTTCTATTTTGTGCAAAAACCACTTTATACTTTTTCTATCAAATATACTATCTTCTATTACCACTGCATATTGCCTAAACATAGTTTTTATATCTTCATCGGTATTTTTACCAACAAACACAAAAACTTCAAGCTCCCTTTTTTCAATAGTAGAAAGTGCATATAAAAGGTTTTTAAAATAATTTAATCCGCCCATCCACTCTTTTGAAACAGCTCCTATAAAAGCAACTCTAATCATTTTCGCCCTTTGCCCATGCTATAAAACTTTTTATTCCATACTCTAACTTTATATCCGCTTTAAAATTATACTTTTCAAGCTTTTCTAAATCTGCCCAATAATATATAGGATTTCCTATATTTACTTGTTTGTTAAAACCTATATTTACATCTGGATTTACTAAGTCCCGAATCATCTCTACTACGTCTTTTATTGTATATTTTAATCCTGTTCCACCATTTAGTATAACAAATTTACTATCCGTTTTTAAAAGCTTTGTGATTATAGACAACACATCATTTACATGTATAAAATCTCTTGTCTCTTCCCCTGTACCCCAAAAGAGTACTTCGCTATCGGCATTTTGTATTTTTTTATATGCATCCCACAAGAGTTGTTTTTTAAGTCCTTCACCATATACTGAAAAAAGGCGGATAACAGATACTTTTAAACCATACTTCTCTGAATAACTTTGGCATAAATCTTCTGATATTTTTTTATGATATCCATAAGGCGATGCAGGTTTACCAACATAGCACTCTTTTATTGGGCTATTTGGATGTTCTCCTTGAACTGCTGGGCTTGATGGATATATAAGATGCGCATCTTTGTTATAAAGTCTCATATACTCTAAAACTTCAAGTGTTCCATCGACTGTTTTTTTAAAGTCATCATAAGGATACTCAATAGAAAATCCAACAGAACCACTCCCTCCACAATGCACAATCAAATCAAATTTTTGCTCAAATTCCAAAATAGACTCTATAGAAACATCATCTTTTTTCCAATAATCCAAACCAATTTTTTGAGATTCTTCTACTGATAATCCTCCATGACCAATACCGTAAGTTTGGTATCCTAAGTTTTTAAAGTATCTTGATGTATTTGAGCCTAAAAACCCTTTTGCACCTGTTATAAGTATTTTTTTCATATCTTGCTCATTTTTTCTATCATCTTATACATATCATCATTTGTTTTTGGAGTTTGCTCGAAAAATTTATCTAGTTGCAATTTTTTTATTATTTTTTCTAATAAAAATATCTTATTTGAAATTTTCTTTTTTGAGAAGATATGAAGATTCCTGTTGTTTGAGATTAGATTGTAGCCATATTTACTAGCTATATACTCTAAACTTTTTTTTGAAAAAAGAGATATATGCTGTCCGTGTTCAAGGCAATAGTACCACCATTCATCTGGTTTTGGAGTTGCATCTGGTACTAACTCTGTAGAAAACAAAATAGTATCAGTTAATGAAAATATTTTTTCTATCTCTTGCATAGGATTTTCAAAATGTTCAAAGTTTTCAAAAGATGTTATAGCTTCATATCTATTATTTATAACGTCTCCTTCAAATCCTCTAGCAACTAAGTTTGTTGCATATTTGTCATACCAAAAAAAGTCAAATCCTTTATCTCTCATAAGTCTAGTAAATATTCCATACCCACCACCATAATCTAAAAAAATTCCATTTTTTATGGAGAGTAACGAAAAAATGATACTAGTTGATTTCGCAAAATTATTATTTCTTGCCATCACCCCTGTATCTGAAACACTTATAGCTTCACTATAGGCTTCTTCTAGCCAATAAGGTGTTTGGGTTTGCACAAAACCACAAGAAGAACATTTAAAATACTCTATCTCATGACTGTTTAATATTTTTGCTTTAAAAACATAGTTACTTTTTTCTTCACATATTTTACATTTCAAAATAGATCTCCATATTTAGAAGTAGCAGCCATCTTTGGCATATTTATATTTTCTTGATTATTTTTTAAAATTTTAAGATACTTATCTTCATTTGGCATCAAGCTTTCTAATTTTTCATCAAACTCGGAAATTCTCTCCCAAAAATTTGTTTTAAAATTAAACCTTTTCACAACCCTACAAGGATTTCCAACCGCTATGCTAAAAGGTGGAATATCTTTTGTTACAACACTTCCAGCACCTATTATCGAGCCATGTCCAACAGTTACAGCTCCAAGCACAATTACACTAGCACCTATCCAAACATTTACACCAATTTTTAAAACATCATCATTCATAGTTCCAGTTGCTATATATGGCTTTAATGGATTTGTATATATGTGATTACTACCTAAAAACTTACACTCATTGTTTGTCATAACATAATCACCTATTATAAGCTCTTTACTTGAACTTAACAGGTTGCGTCTTCCTATGTAACAGTAATTTCCAATCTTTATATGGTCAAAGTCTTTAACACGACCATTTACATTTAACCATGTTTGTTCACCTACAAGTGTATTTGAACCTATTGCTATATTTCCCCAGCCAAATGTATTTACTGTTTTATCTATATAACTATTTTTGCCTATTTTCTTTTTATAGAGAAAGAGCTTAAGTTTAGAAAAAACAAAAGATATTTTTTGCTTTTGTTTAAGCGAAAGGTTTTTTCTTAAAAAATCAAGCATCGTTAATTCCTCGTGTTTTGTATTTTTAATAATAATCTATATGGCAAAATAAGGGCTCTCAAAAGCATAGTTAAAGTAATATGGAATTTAGAAAAAAAACTAGACATTATTACATACCCAATTAAATAACTTATTATTGTGGAATAAGCAGCGCCAACTGCCCCATATTTTGGAATCAATATATAGTTTAAAATAATATTTGAAATAGCCCCAACGGTTAGCATAAAGGCTTCTTCTTTATTTAAATTTTCATTGATCGCCCATTTATGTTTTACATGCCCATAAAAGATAATAATCCCAGCCCAAATATGAACAACTAATATATTGTTCGCACCATTAAACTCTTTGCCATAAAGCAGTGTAACTCCTTCGCTAAATACAAATGTCATAAATATCGCTATGGATATAGAAACCCAAACCATTAAATCATAGAGCTTCTGTAGTCTCATGTTATATAACTCTGTAGATAGTTTTTTTGCATTAACTATAGCTGGAAATAAAGAAGCTGTTACGATTGCAGGGAAAATATAAAAAAGTTCACTTATTTTGGTCGCTGCAGCATAGAGTCCTACGGCGTTTACATCTATAAGTTCTTTCAACATAATTTGGTCTATTTGCAAATATATAGATGCAACAAAAGTACTGATTATTAATGGAGAAGATTCTTTGAGCAGATATCCTGCCATTTTTTTATTTAAGAGCAAATGTTTACTATTTAGTATTAATCCATTTTTTATGTAAAAATATATAAACCCACAAGCCAGTACAAAACTATCAAACAAAACTACCCATGCGAAGGCTATAAGCGGGGCTTCATTTAGGATAAGAAAAACTTTTACTATACTGCTTAAAAAAAGTGAAATGATATTTGCATAGACTACATAACGGCTCAATACTTTGCTTTGGAAGTAAAAATCTATGACATTAAAAGACTGAAATATCGTAGCAGATGCGATGATAAAGACTAGCATGTTTGTGTAACTGTCGTTTGAAGTGAAGTTTACTGCGATGGCTAGGACGAGCAAGACACCAAATGCACCCATGATTTTGAGCCAAAAAGCTGTGCCTATGAGTTCATCCCTTCTGCCCTCATGTTTTACAAGTTCTCGCACCACTATGCCGTCGAGCCCAAGTGTAGCGATGGCAGCAAATAGCCCTACAAAACTCTGAGCATAAGAGAAAAGCCCAAACTGCTCAGGCCCCAAATATCTAGCCACCCAGATGCCAACAAAAAGCCCTACAGCCATACGAAGAATCTTCTCACCAAAAAGCCATGAAGTGTTTTTGAAGTACTTCATAAAGCCTTGATTATTTTGTAGGGATTTTAGTTTTTTTAGCAAGTTTAGTTCTCTAGCTTTTTAGTTGTTTGTTTAGTAGAGCTATGCATCTTGGCGTTAAAATTATCTTTTTTCATCATCTCTAGTTCTAGTTGTAACTCTTCATACTCTTTTTTCTTTCTTGCTATAAACTTTTCTGTAAGCTGAAGTTTCTCTTCTAATCCTTGTTTAGTAAGTAGATAAGCATACTTTTTTTTATCGGTAGAGTTCGAGAAGCTTTCATACTTGACAAAACCTTTTTGCACTAAGGCTTTGAGGATATAGTTTACTTTACCTACACTACAGCCTATCTCAGCAGCCAATGATTTTTGAGATGAGTGCGACTCTATGTGTCTTAGTACATTAAGAGCTTCACTCTCTTGAGTGTTTGGTAAAGTTTTTTGGTTCATAGTCTCTCTTTCGTTCAATTATTGAATTGTATTAAATTCTTTCTTCTATAGATATTAAATAGTCTTAATTGGGGTTCTTATTCGCAACTATTTTCATCTATATATCATAAGTTTAAGTAGTATGTAATGTACTTATAAAAAATAGTAATACTAAAACAAATTAAACTCAATATGAAGCTTTTTCATAGTAACTATAGACTAAACTACTATCAAAAATGGAGCTTTGCTATGTTTAACCTATATGTAGATGGAGATGCTTTTCCTAATCTTTTAAAACCTATTTTACTGCGCTCTATAGAGAGACTAAGTATAAAAACCTATGTTTTGGCAAACAAAAAAATAAGTTTAGGAAAATCCCATCATATAGAGTACATCATAGTTGATACCCTTGCAGATGAAGCTGATAACAAGATAGTAGAGATGCTTCAAAAGGGTGATTTGGTCATTACTGCAGATATACCGCTCGCAGATAGAGTCATTAGCAAAAATGCCCACGCCATAGACCATCGTGGAGAACTCTACAGTGTGGACAATATAAAACAATACCTAGCAATGCGCAACCTGATGGAAAGTATCCGTGATAGCGGCGAAATCACAAGTGGACCAAAACCATTCTCACAAAAAGATGCCGAACTCTTTGCAAACCAACTCAACAGTTTTTTGATAAAACATTATAAAGTGTAGCAACAAAGGGAACTCCTTTTCACTCAAATACTCTTTTGCAAAATAGATATAGGCACAAAGCTTTTTTGATTACTATTGTCTTGCTAGTTTTAGAGTTATAGGTAATTGCTTATAATAATCTTAACTAAAAGTAATAATATTAATATCTAAAAGAAAATAATTATCCTTTAGATATACTTACATCACTTTAAAATAAAGGAAAGTTTATGGCTTGTGATTCAGGTTCAAAACCAATAAAAGAAGTTCAAACAGTAGTTTCTAGCAACGATAACGAAATAATAAAAAAGGAAAAAAATATGAGTTCAAGTTTAGTATTAAGAAAAGCACCAGAGTTTAAAATGGAAGCGTATGACTCTAAAACAGGTCATTACACAGAGGTTTCAAGTGAGGATTATAAAGGAAAGTGGAGTGTAGTTTGTTTTTATCCTGCGGACTTTACCTTTGTTTGTCCTACTGAGATAGCTGCAATGAACGCAAAATATGATGAGTTTGAAGAGCTAGGCGTAGAGATACTTGCCATCTCAACTGATACAAAGTTCTCTCACAAAAGATTTGTAGAGACTGAGCCACTTTTAAAAGGTCTAAAGCTTACAATAGGCGCTGATACAACAGGAGCTGTTTCACGCGCATTTGGCGTGATGATCGAAGAAGAGGGTGTAGCTCTTCGTGGAAGATTTCTAATCAATCCAAAGGGAACTGTAGTAGCTCAAGAAGTCCAAGCTCCAATGGTTGGAAGAAATGTACATGAGTTTTTAAGACAAGTAAGAGCATGGCAACATGCAGAAGCGACAGGTGAAGTATGCCCAGCTGGTTGGGTTCCTGGTAAAAAAACACTCCCAGTAAACACTGATGTAGAGCAGATGACAGGTAGAGTTGGGGATTATATAACTATCGAAGAGATTATGTCTTAGTAACTTTATATATAAAGAGTCAAGAAACATAAAAAATTCTTGGCTCTTACTAGTACTACTGCTTAAGCCTACTTAGAAATAAATTCACAGAAAATATTAAAACTTAGCTATATGCTCAGATAATACTTTTATATCTTCAGCGCTAAGATTTTTAACTTGTCCAGCCATCAACCCTTTCATAGCTCCACCATAAGTTCCAGCTTTATAACCATTTAGTGCATCAGCCAATTTTTGTGCTGACCAGCCTTTTATAACGGCAGATTTACCAAGTGCTACTTTTGAAGCATCTACTCCGTGACATGCCGCGCAGGATTTGTAAAGTGCAGCTCCATCTTTTGTAGAGACAGCCATTTCTTGCTTAAGTACATTTGTTACTTCTGTAACTTTTTCTATTACTTCTTTTGTTACCGTTTGAGCTTTTTCTTTCACTTCTTTTGTAGCTTCTTGAGCTTTTTCTTTTACTTCATTTGTAACTTTTTGAGCCTTCTCTTTTACCTCTTTCGTTGCCTCTTGAGCTTTTTGTGCTACCTCTTTGCTCACTTCTTTAGCTGTATCTTTTACTTCTTCTACAGCCTCAGTTATCGCTTTTTTTGCAGCCTCTGCTTTTACTTCTGCTTTAGTCTCTGCCTTGACCTGAGACTTTTGCTCAACAACTTTGTTTTGTGTTGAAGCGTCATTGCTGCAACCTATAAGTAAAAAAACCGCTAATGTAGATAGTACTATTTTCATGGAAATCCTTTTTTCTAAATTGAACCATCTGATTAATCTATAAACTAGATTCGTGTCAAGCACGGAATGACGGGACACACGTCATCCTGAACAAACAAACTATCATTAACAAACAAACTGTCATTAACAAACAAACTGTCATCCTGAACTTGATTCAGGATCCAACCTAATAATTCTTCAGAGTATTCAATTATCATCTGTGTCTCATGCGAATCTAAAGAAGTTCTAGTTACTTTATATCAAAGACGTATGAACTTTCATATATTACCATACCAACTGGTGATTTAACATGGTGAGCTTCATAGCTCATATAATCTTTTTGTTGGAAGTAAGCATAGTTGTCAGTTTCATTGTCAAGAGTATATTTAGAGTCTTCTTTTCTTTTTTTATACATATCTAAAACCAAGTCTGATACGGCTTCTATGTACTATTTTAGAGTTAAAATAGACAAAAGTACAGTTTACGATTCTATTATCGTTATAGATGGTTACATCACATATTTGAATTTGGTTTTTGCTATCTTGGCATTAGCCGCAGTTGAGTTTGTGGTCCAGAGCAGACCAATTTCCCATAAACAATCTCTTTTGCAAAACGGTGGCTAGTATCATTGCAGCAAGCAGATAATTGTAAGATACACTCTAATACTGTTAGAGATATTAGCAGGGAGACATATCGTTTTGTGCCTAAGGCGGTTGTTGATATTATTTTATTGTGAGGAAAGCAAAAAAAAGCCCCTCTTACTCCTTTGGGAGTCTTGTGAGGCTAAAAGGGTGTTAGATAAATTAAGAAAAAACTAAGTTTTGTTCCTGTTTTGGTGCCTTGTTTTTGTTTTGGTGCCTGACACCCTTTGTTTATCGGTTTGTTTGGTATTTGAGGGGTTATTGTAAAAAAAGGGATGGGTTGTTTGGTGTCTTGGTTGTTGGGGTTGGGTGGAGTGTAAGATAGAGGTTAGATTTGTTTTTTACTAGTTTATTAATTTTAAATTAAGTTTTATTCCCATAATGGTGCCTGACACCCATTGTTAGCATTGTTTTAGAAGTAGTCTGCTATCTTCCAGTGATTCTTATGAGCAAAGTATCCTATGATAACTGCTGTTACAACAGTTAATACAAAAATAGTTACATTATCCATTTTTACACTCCTTAACTTCATTTTTTAATTTATTTAACTCAAAATAGTTAATAACTATTCCAAGTAAAAAGAATCCAAATACTCCAAACAGCATGAAGGAGAATAGACCAGATTGACCTATGGCATAACCACCAACTCCTCCACTTGCAACAAGAAGTAAAAATGATTTCTTATATACTATATCTGCTTCTTTGGCAATTATATCGGCTTTGTCTTTTCTCTCTTGTAATGTCATAACTAGATTATACCAAAAATAGGAAAAAGAATAGAAAGAAGAAATTTATTTCAAGATAATCTGCACTATGTTAAGTAGAAAAGAAGAGTAAAAAAAAGCCCTACTTCTTCAGTAGGGCTTTGAGTGTCAGAGAGTGTCAAACTCAGTTAAGATAAAACTAAGTTTTGTTCCTATTTTGGTGCCTGACACCCTTTGTTTGGGTCTCCAGTGATAAGTAGGTAGTTGCTTATTTTAAGCTTATCGCTTATAATTTCCAATTTATCATATGAAACAAAATATTTTAAATCTTCTGCCAATCTATCTATGATAGTTGAAGAACGATTATAAAATTCATTGTGTTGAATAAAACTTAGCTCACGAGCACTACCAAGCCAAAGCTTATAATGTTTTCTATAAATATTTGGACTTTCTTCTAGCAAAGCAGTTATATCCTCAGCTCCGTAAATATCTGCTGTAGATAAAATATATGGATCCATCTCATCTTTTAGTTTATCTTTCATTTGAGGGCTTAAAGAAGATGAAGTAACTAAAAAGTATCTTTGAGGTTTGAGCTTATCCATCTTTGGCTTTTCTTCCGTCATCTGGGATAATAAAGAAGAACTATTTTTATATCTTTTAGCTTGAATAATCCACATAGAAGAGTTATCTTTATATACACGACCATCTATTCCACCATCAGTTCCCTCACCAAATCTCTCAAAAAAAACACCTTCTACAGCTCCAACAATATCTGCTGCTAATATCTCAAACTCTGAAGGAGAAAGGTTGCCAAATGACAGTGTCATCTAAAAAATCTTTTGTTATTTCCTAGCTTTTTCAATAATTTACACATATTTTTAGACTCCTATATTTATTCTTTTTTGTACACACTCTAAAAATCTAGCTCTTTGTGTAGTCAATATTTCACGAAAATCATTTGTAGATTTTTTGTATAGTTCTTTTTCTTTACAGCATTCACATAGAGCTTTATACAATAATTCATCTTCTTTATACTCTGGAAAATGTGTATTTATAATATATTCTAGTTCGTTATATTTTTCTTCAATCCCTAGCTTGCTTTTATAGTGTGTTTGTAGACAACTAACAAGTTTTCTATCTCTTGGATTGTTTGCACCACTTGGGTCTATATATTTACCCTCTTTTTGGATATCTTTTAATTTTTTTACTTTGCCGCAATCAAGGTCTTTTAAGCTCATATCGCTTCCTTTATAATTTCCTATATTCTACTGCATAGAATCTATTAAATTCCTTACTCCAAAAACTTCCCAGCCTTACTTGCAGCGTTCATAAGTGCATCGTTTGATAAATGAGCATATCTTTGTGTCATAGAGGCTGTTTTATGTCCTAAGAGTTTTTGAACTTCATAGAGGCTACATTTAGAGTTTACAAGGGCTGATGCGTATGTATGTCGTAAATCGTGAATACGGACTTCTGGTAAACCTGCCTTGGTTCTAGCGGTGTTCCAGCTGTTGAAGATGGTGATGTAGGGTTTACCTGTTACTGGTGATGTAAAAAGGTATTTAGACTCTTTTGGTATCTGTTTTAGTAGGTCGTGAAGTTGTGGGGTTAGGGGTAGGATTCTTTTCTTACCGTTCTTGCTTGTAGGGATAGTCCAAAGCATTTGAGTCTCATCGAAGTTACTCCACTCGGCTTTTAATACTTCTCCTCTTCTTGCTCCACTTAGTAGTAGCATTGGGATGATGTACTTGAGATGTAGGTTTGGGCTTTCTTGTACGGCTTGAACTAATCTTTTACTCTCTTTGGTTGTTAGGTATCTCTCTCTTGCATTATTCTCTTCAAAGTGTTTTATTTTATCTACTGGGTTGTATGGGGTTTGAAGTATCTCGAACTCTATTGCTAAATGATAGGCGTTGGAGAGGAATACTAAAAACTTGTTAGCTGTTGCAGGGGCTAGTTTTTTTAGGCTTACCATTTGAGAGTGGTGTTTTATTATATCTATCTTTTTTACTTCTGTCATTACAGTTGCACCTAGTGCTGGGAGTATGTGGTTTATGAAGAGGCTTTGGTTGGTTGTGTGGCTTTTTATGTGCTTTTGGATGTAAGGGTTGTAGAAGTTATCGTAGAACTCTTGTAGGGTTGGGATTGGGTGCTGTGTGTCATTGTTGTTGGTGATGTTTTCTATTTTAATATCTATCATATCTTGTTTTAGTTTTAGATATATATCTTTTGCTGCTTCAAGAGTTAGTTCTTCTGTTGTTCCTAATCGTTTCATAGTTTGTTTATTATTTTTTCTGTATCTGAAGTAATAGGTTTTACTTCCTGTACTTTTTACTTCAAGCATAAAGCCTATTTGGATTATATCGAAATATTGCTCTTTGGCTTTGCTTGTTGGTAATTCTAATTTATCTAAAAACTCTTGGTTGATTGTAGCTTTTGGCATATTGTATTTTCCTTATTTTTGTGTTTGATTTATTGGTATGTTTTATGTGGTTTAGGGCTTGATTTTCGCTCCAACCTTAAATGGGAGTATAGTTTAAGGCTAAAAACCTTGTCAAGGGCAGTTAGCCGACCGTTTGCCGACCAAATAGGCATATTTGAGTGATTTTAGGTGTCTCATAATGCTTAGGGGCTTTTGAGACACTTTTTAGGCATTTACTTTTTACAGAAGTTTGGTGTAGAGGGTGTTGTAGCTGTCTCTAAAGTATTATGGGACACTTGAGCTTTTTTAGCCGACCAATCGCCGACCATTTTAGGTCGCTTTAAGCTTAAAAAGAAATTACGAATTTGCACTGATGTTACCTTTGGTAGCAAATGTGTGGTTTGGGGTGGAGAGCTTGGTTGATGGAATGGTGGTGAGTTGTGCTGTGGGAGTGGTGAGTGGTGGTTGAGATGGCTTTTGTTGGTTGGATTGGTGTTAAGGTTTAGTTAAGCTGTGGGAGGCTCTAGGAGGGGTTATTGTACTCTGGGTGATGTCATAGGTTGGGATAAAGTGTTTGTGGTGTGTGGTGGAGGATTGGGTGTTGTATGGGTGGTTGTGGTGTTATGTGGGTTGTTGTACTTTTTTTATCGGCTTGGTGGTATTTTAGGGGTTATTGTAAAAAAAGGGATTTGCTGTTTTAAGATTAGCCTCACTAACTCTTATGAGTAGTGAGGCTGGGTAAGTCCTACTTATGGAAAGTAGGACTAAAAGTGTGTCAAAGTGTGTCAAACTTAGTTAAGGTAAAACTAAGTTTTGTTCCTGTTTTGGTGCCTGACACCCTTTGTTATGTTTTGTTGTTATGCGATTGCAGTAACATCAGTTGCAGCAACTGCAGCATCAACATGACCAATTAATGTAATGTCATCAGTTGTTATAGCATCTGAAGTAGCATTAATTAAGTAAGAATATGACTCTGTATTATCATTATCTTGAATAACTGCTACATAAGTATGGTTAGCTTTTACACCTGAAAGTGCATTGTTTAAGTATGCTACTACATCTTCCATAATTACTGCATCTGTGATTTTAACTACTGGACCAGTAGTTGCATCATCATTTAAGATTGAGAAGTCAATTGTGTCTCCAGCAATGCTTGTATCTGATGCTAGAACATAAACTTCACCACTTGTTGCTACAGTAGCTGCAGTTTTAGCTGTAAGGTCAAATCCTGTTGAAGCAGCTGTAATACCAGTAATATTACCAAATGTCAATGCAACTTCAGCAGTTGTAAATCCAGTGATTGTATCCATTCCACCGTTATCTGTGAAGTTGATTGTTACAAGACTAGTTGAATTTGCTACTTCAATAAAGTCATCAAATTTTCCACCAGTTACACTGATAGCAGCACGTGTACCATATACCTCGAATGTTGTTGTTGTAGAAGTACCTAATTGTACTATTGCAGAAGCGTCTTTAGCTGTAGCACCTGTACCATCAGCTAGAACAGCGTTTGTACCATTGTTTAGTGTAATTTCATGATTTGTACTTAATGTAAGTTTACCAGAAGAAACTACTACTTTAGTTAAATCTATACTATCGCCATTAGCAGCAGCACCTGTTAATACAACTTTATCTGAACCTGTTGTGAAGTCTGTTACTGTTGCAGTTTTTTGAGTTGTAGCTACGATAACTGTATCTGAACCAGCACCTGTTGTGATTGCACTTGTACCATCAACAGCGATGAAGTCGTCTTTTGCTCCAGCTATTACTGCTAAATTAGTTTTAGCTGTGAATGCTGTAGTTGCATTACCTAGTTGTACAAATGAAGTTAGGTCAGTTATAGTTGAACCTGTTAATGTAAAGTCAGCAGCAGCTGCACCTGATACTTTATAAGCACCTGTTGCAGGTGTAACTTCTTTTAGGTTTACAGCTGTAGTTGCAGCACCTGTTAATACGATTGTATCATTAGCTGTGTTGATGTTTTTAATTACTGTTTCAGATTCAACTACCATATTGATTGTGTTGTTACCTGAACCTAAAGTAATTGTATCTACTGTAGCAGCATTAGTAATATTAACTGTGTCATTACCTGCACCAACAGTTATGTTGTTTGTACCAGTAGCTCCTGTAGTGATAACATCATCACCAGCTCCAGTGTCAACTGTGTTTATTCCAGCAGCAGTCGCAACAAGAGTTATATTATCAACTCCTGTGTTACCAGTGATTTTAGTGTTTACTCCTGTTACTCCAGCGAAAACTGTGTTTGTGCCTTTTCCTAAGATAATGATAGAAGCAGCTGCTGTACCAGAAGCAGGTCCAGTTGCAGTTCCAAGAGTTAGATTACCTGTCATACCTGCAGCGTTTAGGATAGTGTCAGCATCATTTGTCCATTTTGTGAGAACAAGGTCATTTGCACCTGTAAGAACTACATTTGCATTAACACCTGTTGTAGCTGTATCTAATTCATCGATTGTAACTGTTTGAGCTACACCGTTTGCATCATTTTCTAGTTTACCAGCTGTAAGTAGTACTGTATCAATTTGAGCACCTGTGATAAGTTTAGTTTGATCTGCGTTTGCATCTAATAATAGAGTTCCTGTAGAAGCGATATCACCAGTTGCATTATCGATGTTCATAGTTAATGCAGTTTGCTTTTCGTCAAGTATTACTTTTGTAGCTTCATTTACTGTTAATGTTACTGTATTTAAGTCTTTTGTAGCTTTTATGTTATCTACAACTGCTTTGTTGAAGAATTTACTAGCTCCAAGAGTATTACTTAGCTCGATTGTTGATTTAGCAGCGTCTGAAGTTACTTTTGTACCACCAGCAGTTACTGAAGTACCACCTAATGATAAACCATCACCTGCATCTATAACTATGTCGTTTCCTGATAGTTTTAGTGTTTTTGCGATTGCTTTACCTGCTATTGCAGTTACTGTACTTTCAGTTGCTGCATTATTTACAAAAGATAATGCTAATTCATCATTTGCAGCTGTATCATCTGCTGTTAATTCATATGTTGCGTCACCAGCTATGTTTACTTCTAATGCATCAGCTGCACTGATCATAGAGTCTTTTGTTACTGTTAATGTTTTATCAGCAGCTAATGATACTAAGTATTTATCTGCAGCAGAACTACCCGTTAAAAGTACATCTGCATTTCCTGCATTAATATTTACTGTATCTCTTGTTCCTGAAGATAAAGAACTTACTTCTAATTTAGTAATATTAGCTTTAGCAGTAATGTTTTGTACTGCAATAGTGTTTGCATCTGTTACTTTAGCTGTTCCACCTGCAAGACCTGTATTTAGGTTTAAGTCTTTTGAACCTGTTACATTTGTAAGTGCTAATCCTGTAGATACATACTCACCATTAATGTTAAGTGTCTCAACATTTTGGATTCTTGCATCTATGCCAGTTGAGCTTACTGTTGCATTTAGTGTATCGTGGTCTGTTGATGAAGAATCTAAGATTACATCAGCTTTTTGTAATGTACCTTTTACAGATGCATCAAATAAATCATTCTTTGCTGTACCTACGAAAGTATCAGCACTTGTAGTCAACATACCCACCCCACCTCCCATCTCACCCCCATATTTTCGCCTCTTACTCTTTGCTTTTTTTTCCCACCTGCAGTCCACCAGCAGACTTAAAAGCTTGGGGACTTTTTTTTATGCCTTTTGAGATAGATATAAAAATCTATAAAATCTGTAAAAGCACCTATAGACGGAGGTTTGATGGCTAGTTTGGTTTTGAAGTTTTATAGTTTTTTCTACCTGCTATCTGTAAGCAGGTATTTGGCAGTTTAATAAAAAACTAAGAAAACTTTAAAAAAGTCTTGCCGCACAAGAAGCGGCAGAGTGTAGAGACTCGTTTGAGAGATGAGCATATCTTTGCGTCATCTTTGCTGTTTTATGACCTAAAAGAACTTGTACTTCATAGAGACTTCTCTTGGCATTGACAAGTGCAGAGGCGTAGGTGTGTCTTAGATCGTGCATTCTAACCTCTGGCAACCCTGCTTTTTTTCTTGCAGTGTTCCAACTATTGTAGATGGTAACGTAGGGTTTGTTGGTTGCTTTAGAGGTAAAGAGATATTTGGACTCTTTGGGAATTTGCTTTAGTAGGGAGTGTAGTTCTTGCGTTATGGGTAGTACTCTCTTTTTACCGTTTTTTGTGACGGGGATTGTCCATAGCATCTGGGTCTCGTTGAAGTGACTCCACTGGGCTTTTAAAACCTCTCCTCTTCTTGCTCCACTAAGTAGAAGCATGGGGATGATGTATTTTAGGTGTAGATTTTCACTTACATTTACTGCGGCTATAAGCCTTTTTGTTTCTGCTTTTGTTAAAAATCTTTCTCTTTCATTGTTCTCTTGGAAGTGTTTTATCCCTGTGACTGGGTTGTAGGGAGCTTGTATGAGTTCATACTCATAGGCAAGAGTATATGCTTGAGAGAGAAAAACAAGGAGCTTGTTTGCGGTTGCGGGCTGGAGCTTTTTTTTGCTAAGCATCTCTGAATGAAGCTTCATAAGGTCTATCTTTTTGACATTTTGCATGGTTGTTGAGCCTAGAGTTGGCAAAATATGGTTTCTAAAGATGCTCTCATTCGCCGCATAGCTTTTGATGTGCTTTTGTATGTATGGAAGGTAGAAGTCATGGAAAAATTTTACTATAGTAAGAGAGTCTGACTTCTCTACCATTATAGAAGTTACATTGTCTTGTATATGCTCTTTTTTTAGCAAAACTATAATCTCTCTAGCCTCATTTGCTGTGAGTATATCTGCACAACCTATCTTGCGTGAGATTCTTTTTGCATTTTTGGAGTAACTAAAGTAAAAAGTTTTTCTACCTGTTTCTCTTACTTCTAAGCTAAAACCGCTTAACTTTATGTCGTAATAGACCTCTTTAGACTTTGTTTGGGGAGGTTGTACTTTTGTGATGAACCTGTTGGTGATATTGACTTTTGGCATGATTATTCCTTTTTAGATACTTGGTATTATATGTGAGATTAAGTACTATATAATATTGATTTGAATGTCAATACAAAGTATTATGATTTGACATAAGTATTAGAGGAGTGAAAAATGAAAGAAGAAGAAGTCTATATGAAGCTTTTTCAATACTCAAGACCAACTTTTTTTAAATGGAAGAGAGAAAAAATCCCAGTTATGCAGCTCTTGGCTAAATACTTTGCAAAAGAAGAGTTAGAAGAGTTTGTAGAAAAAGGCTTTATTGCAAAGTTTGAAAAGTTTGAAGATTATAAGATTGATCCTGTTTTTGAAAACTATGTTCTTACAAAATTAAAGAGAGACAATAATCTTGAGAGCTTTATTGCACAAAATTTAAAACAATTTCAAAAGTATAGTTTGGATAATTTGACGGTTGCAAATGCAAAAGAAAAATTTATAGATTTTTTATCTTCTGTACATCTTTTGAAGTTTTTGCGTAGTAAAAAAGAAGAGATGATAGAAGATATAGATAAGTTTGCTGATATAGAGGCTTACTTGATTTTAAAATATCCAGAGAAATTTATTTCTTAATATTTTGTGTAGATAGAAGCTTTTTGGCATCTACTTACTCATGCGTAAGTAGATGCTGGGCTTTTTGATTTAAACATTTATCTATAAAGGAGTCAATAATTATAGAAGTTCTTGGCTCCTTATAAAGGGCTTTTTGGCATCTAATTATAAAAATCATAGAGAGAGCTGATGTTAAATCTTCGCTATCTACTGAAGAATTATTAAGTTGGATCCTGAATCAAGTTCAGGATGACAGAGACACCGTCATTTGCTGTTTGACACGGAGTTTATTACACTTCCACACGGAATTTAATTTATAGATTAATCAGAGCACTCAAACTTTATCAAAGAGATATGATACAATCTCTTTTTTTAAAAAGGTTTCATCATTTTACGCGCTCACATCTATCTCTCTATCGCCACGATTATAATCGCTAGTTCTTTTTTAGTATCAGCTGAACTCACTGGAGTTATAGACTCTATCTCTATCACCTTGTATAGATTTTTTATTGCACTTATTGTTTTATCTGCGATTTTTGTAAAAAAAGAGTATCGTCAAAAATTTCCTTCTACCTTTTGGCGAGGCTCTGTTGTTGGTATTTTTTACGCCCTATACTTCATTGGAATGTTTAAAGCGCTTGAGAGTACTACTGTTTTAAACACAAGTACTCTCTACACTTTGATTCCCTTTATTACTGCAATCTTATGTATATTTTTCTTTAAAGAGAGGATAAGCAAAAAGCAACTCTTAGTCTATCTTGTTGCAATGCTCGGTACTACCATTGTCGTCTTTAGGGCAGACATAAATCTACTTTTGAGTTTTTCACTTAACTATGGAGATGCAATATTTTTAATAGCTTCAGTCGCTATGTCGCTCTACTCTATATTTTTAAAGGTTCTTTATAGAAAAGGTGACAAACCTTTAGTCTTTGTCTTTAGTACACTTTTAGGCGGATCTCTTGCGATGTTTTTATCGATGCAAGTTTTAAATATCCCTCTTGAGTGGCATAAAATAGAGGGCGAACTCTTTTACTATGTACTTTACTTAGCGCTCGCAAGTACTATCTTAACGCTCTTTTTGTACCAAAAAAGTGCAGCACTGCTTGGTTCTAAAAAGCTTATGGCATATCTCTATCTTAGCCCAGCTATAGTTGCTGTTATGTCTTATTTTTACAAAGATGTATCTATTAGTTGGAGTGTTTTTGTAGGGATTGTAATCTCGCTTTTTGCTACTATTATTCTACTTAGAGAGAGAGTATAAAACTTAATAAAATTCATTAATATTATAAAATGATGATAGTAAATATCAGAATCTGCTATAATTTCACCCATGAAACTAAGACTACTCATATCAGCCCTATTTATCATCGCTACAACTGTTACAGCTATACATGAGATAGAGCATATTAGTCATGGTCACGATAATTCTACTTGTCAAATATGTGTAGTTGATAACCACTCCGTCTCAGCAGATATCGTAGTCGATTTTGCTCAAGAAGAGATTGTAAAATTTAGCGAAATTAACTCAATAGTTTTAGAAAAATTCTCACATATAAAAGATCACTCATACCAGACCCGCGCACCACCACTTAACTCCTAACATAAAAAAATCTTTACAATCGAGTGCTCTGAAGAGTTAATAAATTAGATCCTGAATCAAGTTCAGGATGACAGACACATCGTCATTCCATGCTTGACACGGAATCTAGTTTATAGACTAAACAGAGGGTTCAATCATTACAAATATAAAAAATATACTATTTAGGACAGTTATGAAAAAAATATTATTATCAAGTGCACTTTGTGCATCTATGGCTTTTGGTGCAGATGTGCTCCCAGAAGAGCTAAGGACTTTTGCTCAGTCAAAGTTTATGCCAGATATCTCTTTAATTATGGATATGTCTTATGTTAACAGAAGTGTAAAAGACGACGAGGCCGAGCATCTTGAGATGCCGGGAGTTGCTCATGGACTCTTAGGTTCTCACTCGCACGGTTCAGATAATCATGCAACTTACAATGCGAGCAATGGCTTTAACCTAAACTATGCAGAGTTAGTGCTCTCAAGCTCTGTTGATCCATTTTTTACTATGGATGGAGTTTTTCACTTTAGCGAAAATGGGGTTGAGATAGAAGAACTTTACTTTACAACTACTGCTCTAGGTTTCGGCTCAAGAGTAAAAGGTGGAAAGTTTAACTCAAACTTTGGTTATCTAAATGAGCAACATCACCACTACTGGGATTTTGCAGATATGCCCCTAGTTTATGAGTCTTTTTTAGGGATGCACGGCATCAATGAAAAGGGAGTCCAGTTCCAATGGACAGCTCCAACATCGACTTACCTAATGCTAGGACTTGAAGTTCTCCAAGGTGAAAATGAGCAGATGTTTGGAAATGAAGCGATAGAGTTAACTAGAATAAATGCGGCAGCATCTCCACAAAAAACAAGTGCAGCAGATGCTCCATCACTCTTTATCGCTTATGCTAAAACATCTTATGATATAGATAATACTACAATCCTAGCAGGACTCTCTTACGCGCAAGGGAAATCGAGAATAGACCATTCAGAAGATATGGATAGCCCTCACGCAATTAGCGCTAACTCTAAGATATATGGTGCTGATTTGGTTATCAAACACTACTTCGACTCTTACAGCTCGCTAAAGTGGCAGAGTGAGTGGATGATGCGCGATATGGATGGAACTCAGTATGCAAATCCAGGTGGAGTGTTTAAGGCTTCTGATTTGACTAAAAAACAAGCAGGACTATATACTCAACTCGTTTATGCTTATGATCAAAACTGGAAAATTGGTGCTAGATATGATACGGTTTATCAAAACGATGTTAAAGTAAATGGACAAGATAGAAATATGCCAACTGATATGGATAAGTACTCTGCAATGCTTGAGTACTCAACAAGCGAGTTTGCAAGATTTAGACTTCAGTATGACCGTAGTAATGCTCTTTTTAATGAAAATGATGTAAGACAAAAGATAGATACTCTTATCTTTCAAGTAAACATCTCCATCGGTGCTCACGGAGCGCATAGTTTTTAATTGTACTCTCTGATTAAGCTATAAACTAGATTCCGTGTCAAGCACGGAATGACGGGATACACTCGGAATGGTGGATACGCTCAAAATGACGGAAGACGCGTCATCCTGAACTTGATTCAGGATCTAACTTAATAGTTGTTTAGAGTACTTAATTATAGTTCGTAAAAGGAACAAAGTCTCTTTTCTTCGAGACTGTGAAATAACTCGGAAGTGAGGCTTTAGCCTCACCTTTTTTACGAGAATGAAGTCCCTCTTCCTGGATAAAACTATAGTTATTTTACAGTTCATTCGCTTGGGATCGCTAAGATCTCTAAAGCTAGCCTTGCAGCGCAAGGCAAAATTAAAAAGGTTTATTAGTTATGAATAAATTTTTATTACTATTACTCTTACCATTGTCGCTTTTTGCTCACCTAAATATCGCTGTTAGTTACCCTTATATTGGAGCGCTAACAAAGGTGATAGGTGGTGAGCATATAAATAGCGTAGTCTTAGCAAAAGGTAACTGGGATCCGCACTTTGTGGTTCCTCGTCCTTCGCTTATCTCAAAAGTACGCTCCGCAGATGCACTTATTATGAATGGTGCTCAGCTAGAGATTGGTTGGCTTCCACCTCTTCTTGATAGAGCTGCAAATCCTAAAGCAAGGGTAGGGGCTAGCACATTTTTAAACCTCTCTCATCATGTAGAGCTTCTGCATAAGCCAGCTACAGTTGACCGCTCAGGTGGAGATGTGCATCCTGATGGAAATCCTCACTTTCATCTAAATCCAAAAAACATACTCACACTTGCAAAAACAATAGAGCAGTTTTTAATCTCAATAGATAGAGAACATAGCACTATTTATGAGAAAAACTATGAAGAGTTTGAAAAAATGTGGAGCGTTAAAATAGAGGAGTGGAAGCTTAAGATGGCTGATAAAAAAGGCAAAAAAGTTATACAGTTTCATGATAATCTAGCCTATTTTAACGACGCTTATGGGCTTGTTAATATTGGGACAATTGAGCCGCTTCCTGGCATCCCACCATCTTCAAGACACACTATTGAGCTTATAGAACTTATAAAAAAAGAGAAGCCTTGTTGCATCTTGCACGATGTCTATCACTCAACAAAAACTGCTAATTTTATCTCATCAAAGAGTGGCATCGAGGTAGTTTTGATGCCTCATGATATTGAAGCATTAGAGAGCATACAAGATTTAAGCTCACTCTTTGACTATCTCACAGGCGCTATAAAATGAGTGATATCCTACTAGTTCCCATAGCTCTTGTTATAGTCCTTGTTATGATGCACTCTTGGTTTGGCATGGGCATTCTAAAACGAGGCATCATCTTTACAGATTTAGCCATTGCACAATTTGCAGCTCTTGGCTCTTCTGTTAGCCTTGGCTATTTTCATGAGGAGTATTTTTACCTGCTAACTCTAAGCTTTGCACTCTTTAGTGCGTTTCTTATAGCCATAGCATCTCAAAGAAAAATCCAACTTGAAGCTTTTATAGGGCTTCTTTATGTGCTTGGAGCTAGTGGGATTATGATGGTTCTGTCTCACTCTGCTGAAGGGATGGAGCATTTTAAGTCACTGCTTGCTAGTGATATTTTATTTACTCCACCATCAGAGGTTCTAAAGAGTACACTCATTTATGCTCTTATCGCTCTTGTTTTATGGAAAGTCTATCCTAAAACAAGTGGCTTTTTAAAAGAGCTGATGTTCTTCTCGCTTTTGGCTCTTACCGTTACCTCTTCAGTCGCCCTTGCTGGTGTTTTAGTGGTCTTTGTTCTACTCATCGCACCTGCTTTGGTATCTTTGTCACTACAACTAAAAAGAGTCTATCTTGGTAGTTTTATCTTTGGATGGTTCTTTAGCATAAGCGCAATTCTCATCTCTTACTACTATGACTTACCAACTGGATATAGCATCGTGTTTTTGGGTGCACTACTAAGTTGCGTTATAATCCTCTTTAGTTCAAAAAAAGTGAGTAGTGATGAAGTTTAATGATGAGTGGACACAAAAAGAGTTTTTAGAAAATAAAAAGCTTCTTGAAGAGCAGGGCATAAAAGTCTTACTAATTGACACTATACTCTCTCCCATAGATAAGGCAGAGACGGTAGTTTATAACCCATTTTTGTTAAAAGAAGAGCCTGAGGGGAGTGTTTTTGTCTTTTACTGCGACACGGGAAAAGCTACACTCGATAGACTCGATGAGTACAGAGCCAAGTTTCCTAAACAGCGCTGCATCTCGCTAAAAGGCGGTCGTGGTTATTGGCGAAAAAACATGACTATACTTTAGTACTTTACGCTCACCATATTTCTTCCATTTGCTTTTGAATCATAGAGCGCTTCATCCGCTTTTTTTATAACCGCATCTGAGTTTTTATCTTTTGACCTATACTGAGAAACTCCAAAACTACAGGTTAGTTTTTTAACTATAGGAAAGTCATGCTCTTGTATGGCAGCTCTTAATTTTTGAGCCACTATATAGGCTTGATCCATATCTGACTTAGGGCAAATTATGAGAAATTCTTCTCCACCCCAGCGACCTAAAACATCTGTTTGCCTTATCTTTGACTTTAAAATCTCCACAACGCTTATGAGGATTTTATCTCCAGCATCGTGTCCGTAATTGTCGTTAACAGACTTGAAATAGTCTATATCTATGATGATTACTGAGTAAATCTCTCCATATCTGTTAGCCCTTTGCGTCTCTTTTGCTAAGATGTTTTCTAGGTGGAGTCTGTTATATATCTGTGTAAGTTTATCTGTAACAGAGAGTTTTTGAGCATATTTTTTATCTGTAATATCTTGGCGAATTGCACTATATCCCTCTATCTCCCCATATTTGTTTATGATAGGAGTGATGGTCGCTTCCACCCAGTAAGCTCCACCTGATTTGTTCATATTTTTAATCTCACCTTTAAAAACTTCGCCCTCAGTTATAGTTTTCCAAAGCCTCTTAAATGTCTCTCTTGGTGTGTCGGGGTGTTTAAAAATCCTGTGATTTTTTCCTATGAGTTCCTCTTTTGTATATCCAGTTAATCTACAAAGAGCTTCACTAGCATAGGTGATATTACCCTTTTTATCACTATATGAGATAAGTACATGTTTGTCTATGATGTCAATGTTTTGTTGGAGGTTCTTTGAGTACTCTTCTATGATGCTATATCTGTATAAAACAAACACTAGCATCAGAACGATAAAACCCAAGATTAGCCAATAAATAAGCGAAGAACCACTCTTCTCCCCACTCGCATAGAGAGGAGAAAGTGTTAAAAATAGTAAGCTAATTTTATAAATATAATTATATTCTCTCATACTCTATTGTACATTTTATTATCATAAAAGTACTTTAAGAAAAGTTTGATTTCGTATAATTGTCTCTAAAAAAAGAAAACTCATTACTTCCTCATTATAGTTTTGTTATAATTCCAAAATTTTTTTAAAAGGGTATAAAATGGAAATATCAAAATACCTTGATATGATGCTTGTATATGTGAGCCAATATGGCTTAAAAGTTGTTGCAGCCATACTCATTTTTTTCATTGGAAAGTGGGCTGTTAAAAAACTTACAACACTTACAAAAAAAGCTATGATAAAAGCAAAGATTGACTCTACCTTAGTGGAGTTTGTAGAGAGTGTTATGTACTTCTCACTACTTGTAGTTGTAATTCTTAGCTCCTTAAATACGCTAGGTGTGAACACAACCTCTTTTCTTGCAGTAATAGGTGCTGCATCTTTAGCTGTTGGTTTAGCACTTAAAGATTCACTCTCAAACATAGGTTCTGCAGTTCTTATCATAGTTTTTCGCCCATTTAAGGTTGGAGACTTTATAGAAGCTGGAGGAGCTAGTGGAACAGTAGAGGGTATAAATCTCTTCTCAACAACCATCTCTCCTGCTGATAATAGAACCATCACAGTTCCAAACTCAGCTATTACAAAATCAAACATAACTAACTACTCGAAGAAGACTACTCGCAGACTTAGTCATACCTTTGGTATCGGTTATGGAGATGATTTAAAGCTTGCAAAAGAGGTTTTAATGCAGATTATGTTGGATGATGAGAGAATTTTAAGAGAGCCTGCACCATTTGTAGCAGTGAGTGAGTTAGCAGAGTCAAGTGTAAATCTCGTTTTTCGTGCATGGACAAAAACAGAGGATTACTGGGGAGTACATTTTGATACGCTAGAGATAGTAAAATTAACATTTGATGAGAAGGGTATCTCTATACCATACCCTCAACTAGATGTTCATACTCAAAAATAAAAAAGGAAAGATTTTGAAGAAAATAATATTAAGTTTAGTGCTAGCTAGCGCGTTAGTAGTAGCTAGTGAAGAGATATTAAATGAAGAGGCTCTAAGGGCAGAGATAGCGGAGAGTAAAGCGCAAAAGTCGGCTCTTGATGATAAGATAAAAAACTTACAATCAAAGCTTCCACATGCAAAACTTATAGCACATGCAGAGTTAGGTTTTATGAAGACTCAAGGAAACACAAATACTGATACATTTAACTTAGACCTAAATGTAAAAAAAGGGTGGAATAAAGTTCATCTAGTAGAGTTTTCTTTTGATGCTCAATATGCAACAGATGATAAAGTTGAGACTAAAAACAAATACTTAGCAGAGCTAGGCTATGGCTATTCATTAACAGATAGGCTCTCTGCGACATATCTGCTTGGCTATAAAGAAGATAAGTTTTCAGGTTATGACTACCAATTTTATACAGGTCCAGGTCTTAAATATGCTTTTATAAAGACACAAGATCATAAGCTTACATTTGAGGGGAGTGCGCTCTTTTCACAAGATAGCATAGAAGATTCTAAGTACGATGCAACTGGTAGCTCTATTCCTTATCCAAATCCTGACAATCTCATAGCAGTAAGGATTCAAAAAGGGGAGGTAGATAGATATGCTTCATACCGAATCAAAGGTATCTATGGTTGGCAAATTTTCTCAAATCTTAAGTTTGATCAAGACGTTTCATATAGATCAGAATTTAATGACTCTAGTGTTATCTTTATTGCCTCAAAGAGTGCTCTAACTAGCAAAATCAACTCTACTTTTTCAGCTGGTATAAGCTACAAAGTTGACTATGTAAATACTCCTCCGCAAGGTAAAAAGCACACAGATAAAACTTTGACTGCCAACTTGATTATAGATTATTAGTAAGGTTTTTTACTCCTGACTTTTTTATAGCTCTAACAAGAGATTCCATGTCGAGCACGGAATGACGGTGGGGATGGCGTCATCCTGAACTAGACCCATCGTCATCTTGAACTTGATTTACCGCCATCCTGAGCTAGACTCATCGTCATCCTGAACTTGATTCAGGATCTCTTTTAGTTTTACAATTAGTTGCAGTTTTTCTACTCCACAAATAGATAAACCAAGATGCCAAAAGAGCGATAAAAGTCGAACTTAAAAATAGGTATCTTGGGAACAACTCATAAATATATCCAGCATACAAAGCTCCCACAAACCCGCCTAAACCATAAGTGATGCCAGAGAAAAATTGTTGTGCTAGAGCTTTGTGCTTGTAGAGATAAAACAAGTAGCTAATAGCAGCAGAGTGAAAGAGTGCAAAGCTAAGAGCGTGAAGTAGTTGGGATAAAAAGAGCATCACAAGATTTTGGGGGAATAAAAAGAGTAAAAACCATCTTATGGCAGTTGCTAAGGTAGTGATTTTTAAAATCAAAAGTAGATTTTTTCGCAAGAATCTAGCTTGATAAAAGAGCATGATTATCTCTGCTACTACTCCAAAAGTCCAAAGATATATAGTCATATCAAGTGAGATGCCATGATCTGTTTCGTAGATAGTAAAGAAGTTGTAAAAAGGGCCAAAACCTACTTGCATAAGCGTTAAGCCTAACCATAACTGCCAATCACTTAAGAGACTTATATCGTTTGTTTGTTGCTCAAATCCTTTTGGATTAGCAGAGGTAATTCTAGCTATGGCAAAGGCCATAACAGCAGTCAAAGATGCAAAAGCTAGTAGATAATTTAGAGCAATTTGCGCAGAGCTTAAGTATTTAACCAATATAAGTGCAACAAAAATAAAACCAATAGAACCAAAGAGTCTAATCTTTCCATATCTCTCTTTTTTCATAGTCTCAAGCGAGATAACTTCAACAAAGGGTAAAATCACACTAAGCCCCATCCCAAGACCGATATTTGAGAGTAAAAGACCATAAAAACTATCTATACAAAAGTAAAAAGAGATGCTGCTCGTTAGCATGATTAAAGTGGCAAGATTGAATGTTGTGTTGTTTAATTTCAAGCCTTTAACAAAAGCAAAAGGGAGTAGAAATCTAACAAGAGGTCCAGCTGCAAAGATGATCCCTATCTCGCTCGGGCTATAACCTAGCATAGAGAGAACTTTAGGTAAAAAAATTATATATACTCCAATGATTGCAAAGTAAAAAAAGTAAAAAAGTGATAGTATAAATTGCATTTTTTAGAGTTGTTCCTTGATTGAGATTAAACATTATATCCAAGATGTATGCTATAATATTTGCGATACAAATTAGCTAACAATATAACACAAACTGGAGAGACATTTTATGCTAAGAGAGTTAAAAGAGGATGATTTTATTGTCTCCAAGACCGACCTAAAAGGTCGCATAACATATACAAATAAAATATTTATAGAGATGTCTGAGTACCGTGAATCAGAGCTATTGGGCAAACCTCACAATATTTTAAGGCATCCTGATATGCCAAAGGCTATTTTTAAACATCTCTGGGAGACAATTACTCAAAAAAAAGAGCTTTTTGCTTTTATTGTAAATAAAACAAAAGAGAGCAATGCCTACTGGGTATATGCTAATGTTACGGCATCTCTTGATGAAAAAGGTAACATTATAGGTTACTACTCAGTCAGAAGAAAGCCAAATCCAAAAGCGCTTGAGGTCATCATTCCATTATATAAAAAGATGATAGACGTTGAGAAAGGCAGTGGAGTTGATGCTTCGTTTAAAATTTTAACTGATATTTTAAAAGAAAAAGGGGTAAGTTACGATGAATACATCATCTCTCTTCAAGGATAATAGAACCATACTACTATTTGCTGCACTAATTTGTGTAGCTATTTACGCCCTCTTTATATCTGAGTACGCTTTAGCTGGCATTATCATAGCTACTCTAGTGATAGGGATTTTTATTCCTTCGAGCAAATCTAATAACTCTTATGATGTGATTGTAGGAAGTATCCAAAGGGTTTTAAAAAATGCAGCTCTTGGTAATCTCGAAGATAGAGTAACAAATATCCCAGATGATAACTCTTTAGTTTCAGCAAGAGCTTGGGCTTTAAACGATGTCCTAGATCAACTCGAAGCCTTTATGAGAGATACTAAAACAACTATAGAGAACGCTTCTGTTGGAAAGACTTATAGAAAGACCTATTCAACAGGTTTACATGGAATATTTCGCTCCACCTCCAATAGTCTAAATGTCGCGATAACTTCAATAGCAAATGGTTATGAGACAAAGATAAGAGGGGAGTTAGCACAAAAATTAAGCACACTAGGTGGTGGAATTAGTGCTGGACTTAATGTTATACAAGAGGATATAAATACCTCTCAAATAGATGCAAATGAGATAGCTGAAGTAGCACATAAGACTGCAGAAGAGTCATCAAAAAGCCTTACAAGTGTTGAGGATATTGGTCAAAGACTTGGCTCTCTTTTAGAATTCATCAGCTCTAGTCATGAGGGGATAGTTAGTCTTGAGGGTCGCTCAAAAGAGATTTCAGAGGTTGTTCGCCTTATAAAAGATATAGCGGATCAGACAAATCTTTTAGCTCTTAATGCCGCTATCGAAGCTGCCCGCGCAGGTGAGCACGGACGTGGCTTTGCTGTTGTTGCAGATGAGGTAAGAAAACTAGCAGAGAGAACTCAAAAAGCTACTAATGAGATAGAGATAAACATCTCAACCCTGCAGCAAGATGCCAACGATATGCGAGTAAATTCTGACAATATCTCGCAGATTGCACAAGATTCAAATAATGTTATACATGAGTTTGAGGCAACATTTAGTGTGCTAAACTCTCTAGCTAAGAACTCATCTGCATCTGCGATTAAGATTCAAAACCGTCTCTTTACAACGCTCGTTAAGGTTGACCATATTATCTTTAAATCAAATGCTTACTCAACTGTACTCGAATCAGATAAAACAAGGGTTTTTGCAGATCACAAAAGCTGCCGTATGGGCAAATGGTATGCAGGAATAGGAGAGGAGAGATTTGGACACACTAAAGCATTTAAAGATATGGAAGCGCCTCACGCCATGGTTCATGATTCCGTCTTTAAAAACTTAGAATTTGTTAAAAATAACACAACATTAAAGTTTGATAATCCTAAAATTATTTTAAAGAACTTTGAAAATATGGAAGAAGCGTCTGAAAAACTCTATACTAAGCTGAATAACATGATAGAAGAGTTTTATGAAAGAGAGAAAAGGTAAATATTTACTTTATGTTAACTTATAATTAATATAATCTCAAATCTCAATTGTGTTTCCCCCTTTCATAATCGAGACAGATAAACTCCTATAAATTTTTTAAACAGATTAAGGTTACTTCCCCTTTTTTCCCTTAGTCTGTTTTGTTTATGATAAACTTCTAAAATGATAATCCTAACAACACTTAACTCAAGATATACGCATAGCTCAATTGGTCTAAGATACCTCTACGCAAACTTAAAAGAACTTCGTGACGATGCAAAGATAATCGAATTTAGCATCAATGACGCTGTTCAAACTATAGCCGAAAAACTACTTTTGCACTCTCCAAAAATTATAGGTATAGGTGTCTATATCTGGAATGCTAAAGAGGTTCATGAATTAGTAAATATTATAAAAAAAGTCTCTCCTGATATAAAGATAATCCTCGGCGGTCCAGAAGTCACACATGAGCCTTTTCGTGTTAACTTTGATGCAGCGGATTTTATCATTCAAGGCGAGGGAGATATTGCCTTTTATAAACTTTGCAGGGATATAGTGGATAACAAACCATCACAAAGAGTTATAAAGATGGCGCTACCATCATTAAAAGAGCTTTGTCTTCCTTATGAGTACTACACAGATGATGATATAAAAAACCGTTATCTATATGTAGAGATCTCAAGAGGTTGCCCTTTCGAGTGTGAGTTTTGTCTCTCTTCTATGGATGAACGTGTTCGTGCTTTTGACCTTGAAGCTGTGATGTTAGAGTTTGAGAAACTTTGGCAAAGAGGTGCTAGGGCTTTTAAGTTTGTAGATAGAACTTTTAACCTGAACATGAAGAGTGCAAATAGAATCCTAGACTTCTTTTTAGCAAAGGATGAGCCTTACTTTGCACACTTTGAAGTTATCCCTGACCATTTCCCTGCATCTATAAAAGAGAAAATAAAGCTCTTTAATAAAGGTGCTTTGCAGCTCGAAATTGGCATCCAAACACTAAACCTTGAGGTGGCTAAAAATATCTCAAGACAACTCAAACTAGATAAGATAAAAGAGAATATCTCATTTTTAGAACACGAGACAGATGCTCACATCCATCTTGATTTGATAGTTGGGCTTCCTGGTGAGAGTTTAGAGAGTTTTGGTGCAAATCTTGATGAGTTAGTCTCACTTAGTAGTTGTGAGATACAGATAGGCATACTAAAAAAACTCTCTGGAACCTTTATAAATAGACACGATATAGAGCATGGAATGGTCTATAGTGACATCCCGCCATATGACATACTAAAAAACAATAATCTTACTTTTTTTGATATCCAAATCATGAAGAGATTTGCTAGGTTTTGGGACTTACTCTATAATAGCTCAAACTTTAATGAGAGTGTAAAACTTCTCTGGATGGACTCAAACGAGGTCTTTAAAAACTTCTATGATTTTAGTCTATGGATATATACTCAAACAGACTCTACTTACAAAATCTCACTCCAAAGACAGGGTGAATTACTCTTTTCATATCTTAAAGATGAGAAAAAACTAAGTGAGGAACTTATAGCATCTAGTATGATAAAAGATATGATGAAGCTAAAAGGCAGAGCGATGCCAACTTACTTAAAACCATACGCAAAAGAATATATCGTAGATGCAAAAGAGGGAAGTGCTGGATTTAACAAGAGACAACATACGTCTTAGTATTAAGTTGGATATTTGTATAATTGGACCTTCTGATTAATCTATAAACTAGATTCTGTGTCAAGCACAGAATGACGGAATATGCGTCAAGCACGGAATGACGAAATGCGCGTCATCCTGAACTTGATTCAGGATCCAACTTAATAATTCTTCAGAACATTCAATAGTTAACTAATTTAAAATAAAAAAAGGTAGATTTATGTCCACACTGAGTTTAAGTAAACAGATAAGCATAGGATTTGCAATTATACTAGCAGCGATGATAGTTATGGGTGTAATTGCTATTGGTGGCATGTCAAAAGCAACCTCAAATTCAAAAACACTTGATGCTGAGTATATAGAGGAAGTAACTATCGTTACTTCATTAGAGAGAAACTATGCAAAAGGTCGTATAGATATAGTTAAATTTCTTTTTTCTGAAGATATAGAGTTTATAAGAGGTGCACAAAAGCATGTTGTAGCTGTATATGAGAGATTAAATGAGCTCAAAGAATTTTCTGCAAAATACCCAAATCTAAAAGTTTTAGCTAAAGACCTTCCAATTGTTGAAGCAGGAATTAATGAGTATAAAGTATATGCACAAGAGGTTGAAGCTCTTATTGTAAAGAAAAAAGAGCTTCAAAAGGAGCTAGATGAAAAAGCAATAACTTTTACAGAGCATGCACAAGCAGTACTAAAAAACCAACAAGAGCAGATGCGAAAATCTGCCAAAACGAAAGAAGATATGCCGCTACGCGCAGAGAGGCTTTTTATGTCTTATGATGCACTTATCCGTGGTTTAGAGTTTCGTTTGGACAATTTTAAATCAAGTGCTACTGGCGATACAACCATTCTAGAAAGAGCCCTTAAAGATTTTGATAAAGTTTTAGAACCGATTCAAAAACTTCGTCAGGGTGCAAGAAATGCAAAAAACATAGAATCATTTAGAATATTTGAAGAAGCTACTATCGCTTATAAAAACAATCTTGAGGAGATTGTGACAATCAACCTTCAAATTGAGTCTATTAAAGATAAAACAGTGCAGTCTGCTCTTAAAACTCTTCCTCTGATAGAAGAAGTAAGTCGTGCAGGATTTAACGCTACAAAAAGAATGTCACAAGAGTCTATAGAGGGTTTAACTAGCTCTAAGACAACGATGATTGTTATCTTGGTTCTTGCTATATTGATTGGTTTAAGTGTTGCACTCTATATCATTACGCTAGGCATCAACAGACCTCTTAGTAAATTTAAAAACACAATGTTAAAAATTGCAAATGAGCATAACTTAACTATTCAAGTCGATACAGATGCACCAACAGAGATACGCGATATAGCGGTTAGTTTTAACACGTTTACATTTCAGCTCCATGATCTCATTGATAACACTAAGCGCTCCTCAAATGAAAATGCATCTATTGCACATGAACTCTCTACAACAGCTCTTGGTGTTGGTGGAAATGTTGAGAAGTCAGTTGTTGTTACTCAAGAGGCAAACCAAAGAGCGTCGCAGATTAAAGAGGAGATACAAACTTCTATAGCGGATGCTCAAAAGAGTAAAAAAGAGATAATTAGAGCGAATGAAAACCTAAATGCGGCGCGAAATGAGATGAAAGCGATGAACGCAAAGGTTCAAGAGACTGCACAAACAGAAGTTGAGCTCTCATATAAGATGACTACACTCTCAAACGATGCAAATGAGGTAAAAAACATTTTAGAAGTTATCGGCGATATTGCAGATCAGACAAATCTTCTTGCTCTAAATGCTGCTATCGAAGCTGCTCGCGCAGGTGAGCATGGACGCGGTTTTGCCGTTGTTGCAGATGAAGTACGTAAACTTGCAGAGAGGACTCAAAAGTCATTAGTAGAAATCAATGCAAGCATAAGCGTAATAGTACAATCAATCCTCGAAGCAAGCACACAGATAAGTGATAACTCAGAAGATATTCAAGCCTTAGCTAGCTCTGCATCTGAAGTTGAGATGAAGATAAATGAGAGTGTCTCCATAGTAAATCTTGCAGTGGTTGCTAACGATAAAACAGTGAATGATTTTGAGACAACTGGTAAAAATGTTGAAGATATAGCACATAAAGTATCTACCATTAATGAGATATCCATCACAAATGCTAGAAATGTTGAAGAGATAGCAGCATCAGCTGAGCATCTTAACAACATGACAGAAGAGCTCAATAATAAACTTGAGATCTTTAGATCTTAACACTTCCCTAAAGGGGTGTTAAGAGTTACTATTTTGCTTTTTTATTTCTTAGAAGTTTTTCTTCTACAAGAAGTGAGCTAAGATGCTTGATAACTAGCTTTGAAGCATCTTCTGCTTTTTTAAAGAAGGTCATTACATTTTCACCCTCTTTGGCACAAGTTCCCTCTTTTACGCACTCAATAGCTTTTTTAATATTATCATGAACTTCTTTATGTGGAGATGCTAGTGCCTGATAGCTTGAGCATTTTCCAAAGTCCTCTTTGCCTTTTCCATCAAAGTACCACTTTCCAAGTCTGCACTCAGTATCGCTTTTAAACTCATCATCTGTTTTACCCCTAAAAACAGCCTTATAGCCGTTTGTTTTAAACAAGAGATGGTCTAGCTTACTAAGGATGATAAAGATAGAACTTGCGATATCTTTACTCTCCTGTTCTATCGCAGATGCGTTGTCAGCGAGTGAGTGCATCTCTGTGCTAAAAGTACCCATAGAACTTAATGATTCGTGACTAAGCTCTTCCATAGACTTAGAGTGCTCATGAACCTCTTGGGTATTTTGTTTTAGACTTTGAACTGTAATTTCTACTTCGCTTGTAGCTTTTTGAGTTCTCTCTGCAAGCTTACGGACTTCATCTGCGACAACTGCAAAACCACGTCCATGCTCACCAGCACGAGCAGCTTCAATAGCCGCATTTAGGGCAAGAAGATTTGTCTGATCTGAGATATCTTTTATAAGGGTTATAACATCTGAGATGCTAGCAACATTTTCATTTAGTATATTTACTTGGTCAAATGTGCTTGTAATGTGTCCAAGAAGTTCATCTGAGGTTTTATGGAGTTTTTCTAGTTCTTTATTAACCTTTTGTGTAAACTCTCTATTTTTATCTTCATTTGAGTCAAGTAAATCAAGGGTAGTTAAGTTATCCTCAAGGTTTCTTCTAAGCTCTGCTAAGTCTTCATTGCAGCCATCTATAAGTCCATTAGTTAGTGAGTTGCCCAGCTTGCTCATAAGAGCAACTTCCTTAAGTGCCAAGTTCTCTTTTTCAAGCTTTTCTATGATTTGTTGTAATCTTGCGTTTTCTTCATTTGAAACTTCTAGTTCTTTTTGCCTGAGGTGTATAGTTGAGTGTAACTCTTTACTGTTATTAAAAAACATATTGTATCCTTAGTAGTTTTAGTTTCAAGTCATAATAATACCTATAAATAATCGTAAATTTGTCGTTTATTAATAATACTTATAAAGATTATAATTCATTTAGTGATATCTTAGTAGTGTTAACAAATGCCGATAACTATTAAAATAATCACATTTTATATTATAATAAACATAAGCTTAAGCCATTGTGATGTTTGATATCTTGAGATACGTCTGATTTAGAGTGTTGTAGACTTAACTAAGATTTATAACTTTAATAGAAGGATTCATATAGAGAAAGATGTAAAATCAGTATGAATTGTGCTGTTAAATTGATAGAGCTATTATAAATAAATATTATTATTTTATGTCTTTTTAATGTTACCGAGTGTACTATGCCTCATACAAAAGAAAACTAAAAATGGGGCAATTGTCAATGTTTTTTAAAAATACAAAAAAGCTAGAATCAGACTTAAGAGCTAGAGAGCTAGAAGTAGAGAGCTTAAAAGAGGCGCTACAAAAAGCTGATGATAGAGTGCTGGAGCTAGAGAGAGCGAAGAGAGACAATAGCGAAGGCGAGATTATGAATGACCTCGTAAAATCACTAACAACAGGCTTGACGCACTCATGTGAAGAAGACTTAAAAGAGTTACAGTCAAATCTTACAGACAACCTTTCAAGTTTGCAAAGTATAGAAAAAGAGATTGGTTTTAGTGAAGTTAGTATGAGTGAGTGTTCTGTAGATATGGTTGAGATGACAGGCACGATGAACTCACTTTTAGAGCACATTAGTAGCACTTTTGATCAAGTGAGCACACTTAACTCAAATGTTGAAAATATTTCAGATGTCATAAGTCTTATCAAAGATATCTCAGATCAAACAAATCTTCTAGCACTAAATGCCGCTATTGAAGCAGCAAGAGCTGGTGAGCATGGAAGAGGTTTTGCAGTTGTAGCTGATGAAGTTCGTAAACTTGCAGAGAGAACACAAAAAGCCACAAGCGAAGTAGAGATTACAGTTCAAAGCCTAAAGCAAAATACGCAAGAGGTTCATGAACACTCTAAGTCCATGGAAGAGCTAAGTCAAAATGCAAATAACCAGATGGTGATATTTCATGAAAAAACAGATGCTCTAACTTTGGCTTCAAGAAAGATAGAGCAAGAGACTATCAATATCACATATGAGATTTTTGTGATTTTAACTAAGTTAGATCATCTACTCTTTAAGGCAAATGGATACAAAACAGTTTTTGATGGAAAAACAAATGTTGAGTTTGTAAGCGATGTGGATTGCAGACTTGGACAATGGTACTTAAATGGTATTGGAAAAGAGAAATTTGGAAAAGCAGCGAGTTACTCTAAGCTAGCTCACCCTCATAAAGAAGTACACGATAATATCCGAAAAGCTATAGCGTGTGTAAAAGATGGCACCTGTACGCAAGAAGCAGAGAATGTTAAGACATACTTTCAAGATGCTCAAAAAGCCTCAAAAGCAGTTATGAAAATCTTAGATGATTTACTAAACGAAGAAAAAACTTATAGAGTCGGTAAAAGCTAAACTCTTCGTGAGTTTAGTCCAAACCTCTACATCGCCTTATTTTTGGACTCTATTACACTTGCATAATACTCTAGCGTTGTACTAGCTTTATGATGTCCAAGTAGTCCAGATAATTCATTAATGCTTACAATATTTTCTTTTAGCATTAATGTCGCAAATGTATGTCTAGTTGAAGATAATTTATGTCTTATCACACCACTATCTTTAAGAACTTTTGCCCATCGTTTTTTTAATTTATCAGCATCATCAATATCTCCAAAGATAAAAATATTATTTGTTTGTATCTTTTTAATTTCAGACAAAATATATTCAGGATAAGGGACTATCCTTTTTGCATTATTAGTTTTTCCAGTTCCAACAATACCTTTAGTTCTAGTTCTTTTTATATGAATATATCCATTTTTGAAATCTCCAATTTGCAAACCTAGTATTTCGCCAACCCTCATGCCTGTATTAAAAGCTATCTCTAAATATACTTTCATTACACCAGTAGCTACACTTAAAAGTTTTTTTACTTCTTCTTTAGTGTAATACTGTATTTCTTCTTTTGTACCAGCTCTAAGCTTTATATTGAGTGCTGGATTATTGGCTATAACTCCATCGTCAATAGCTAATTCAAAAATCTCATTAATACAACTCTTATAAACTTTTAAAGAGACAGACTTTATATTCAAAGAAGTAAGATATCTTTTTATGTCAAGTCTTGTTATTGTATCAATGTTACGAGCTTTAAAAAACTCAATCACTCTTAGATAGTATTCTCGTTTAACTAAAAAGCTACGATTACTATCTTTTTGTTGTAAAAATATACGACCATAATACTCGAAAGTTTTAGGTTTTTTCTTGTATATTTCTCCTGTAGCAATTTTTATATCCAAAGCTGGTATAATTTTACTAATCACGATATTGATATTTTTAGGCGTATCTTTTAATTTGGTAGATTTTTGAATACGCTTTCCATCAACATGGTAATTAAGCCAAATTGTAGAGCCTCTTATATAGTATGTTGTCATTCTTTTGTTACCTTTTTTAGTGGCAACAACCTTACTATGAGTTAAAATCATATCTTTTTAAACCAAATAATTATCTAAATTGATATTTTTGTCTATATTATCAATAGGCTTGAGAGTAGCGTTAAACTCATCTATGTTTATATAAATGCGTTTATATCCATCTTTTTTATATGCAGTTAAATCTTTATTTTTTATCATCTTTCTAATATACGAAGTATCAACTCCTATAAGTTCTGCTAATTTTTGAATAGTTAGATATTTAATCATCTCGCTTACGCTGCAGCGTTACCCATAAGAGTTACTGTAAAATTATCTTGCCTCATAAAAAGTAGCTCCGTATCATCCCAAATTTCTATTATCTTGTCATCTTCAATACGTGCAAATATCTTTAAACTACTTCCTTTCCTCACTTGTGTAAGTCCATAGAGAGAAAAACGATGATTTAGCATTCTGTAAAGATACATTGGAGCAGTAGATCTACTCGCACAAAATCTATTTATACGATGTTTAATATACCAAGCATTTAGATACTCATCTTTTTTGGTAATCTCTTTTTTAGACATAGGAAGTGTTTTATTTATATACTTCATTATATAGCTCGTTGCACTTCTAATGTTTTTCTCAAACTTATTGGACTTTTGATTGTACAAACGACAGAAAGCTTTTTCAACTCGCTCTATATGTTCTTTAGGGATAAATAAAAGTATGTGAGTGTGTGGTGTTCCGCCTTTGTGTGGCTCATTCACGCGGTAGTACATGCGTTGCATTTTTGAAAGGTCTTTTAATGAACGGTCTTGTCTTAATTTAGCAAACATTTTAGTCAATATTTTAACCGATTCTTTAGGCTCAACTCCGTTATATTTAGGGTTTCTTATTAGTTTACCATTTCTACTGGTTTTCATTTTGTGAAACTCACTAGGAAGTGTAATAGTGAGAAATACTGGTGTAAGTTTTGCATTAGTTGCTTCCTGCTCTAATGTATTGATACGGTTTTGAATTTCTCCGTAATATCTTTTTGGACTATGATTAGATGAGACAATGCAATCTTTAAAACTAAATTGTTGACCTGTATTATTGTCCTGTATATAACTATAATCTAAAAAATCACTTTGTCTTTTTATTTTGGTTTTGGTTGACTTTAAGTCATCATTTGTCAGACCGTATATTCTCGGAATGTCCACAACTTTTTTATAATTAGTCAAGGCGGTCGCTAAGCTCCCTTTGCTTCGCCTACTTTCTCGTTCCTCGTTAAGGCACTCGTCACTGTGAGATAGGCTACGCTTAGTGCTTGTAGTGTTTAATACATTTTTTGATTTATTACAAAGAGTCTCCGACAACGCAGTATCTTTGACAAAGATATTGCGTTGTCTAAAGCCTCTTTGTTTTAATGCATATTCTAAAGAAGCAGTCATTTTAAACTTCTTTAAGTGCTTGTATTTCTGGAAATGTACCTTTTAGATAATCAGTTATAATCTGATAATCATCTAGGTCTAATGAGCCGTGAGCATTTAAACCATTTAAAAGCTTTATAAAGTTTTTTAACTTTAACTCTAAATCTTCATTTGAAGAATTAACTTCTTTTTGTGTATCATTCATTGTTTCTTTCCTTGTGAGGTTAGAACAGCATAGGGAGTTTTTATCTTGTCGGATTGGCTCTCTATGTGTTCTTAATGTTTAAGACTTCAAATATAAACACTATTATTGCAAATAGTATATGCTCAACTTCTATCATCTAACTATTATTTTAAGACACATAAAAACTTACTTGTGATTTAGAAATAAAACTACAATTAACATTTACTTCCTTACCTATTTGAGCCTCGTAATCTTTAACTTGTGAATCTGGAATACTGATATCTTGAATATCATGCTTTTTTGAACCGTTAGACAATATTGATTCTACTAAAATCGAAAGCTTATGCTTACCAGTGCTTACAATCTCACCTGAAGTTTTATCCTTAAAATCAGGCGACTTGTACAATGACATTAATTTTCCACTAATTGATACTTTCATTATTTCATTCCTTTTTTTTGTAGCTCTCTATGAATAGCTAATAATGAAGCTTCTTTCATACTCATTTCAGATAACTGGTCAGAAGTTAATTTATGAAAATTTTCTTTATACCAATCAACATCTTCTTGCACTTTGTCTTGCAATTTAATTAGTTCCACAATAGAATTATTAGAATATTCTACACCTTGGTCTTCTAAAAATGTCTCCATTAGAGCATTCAATGCTGATGTCATAGATATACTTTCCTTCTTACATTCTTGTTCAAACTGTTCCTTAAGTGATTGCTTACTTTGAAATGTAATTGAAACCTTTGTTTCTTCGCCTCGTTTTGCTTTTGCAATGACTCTATTTTTCATAAATCTCCTTTTTACTGCAAATATAACGGTATATTAACACAATAAGAATATTAATGTCAATAATGCAATAAATTATTTATTGTGTGTTGGTGAACTAACGCCTCGAATAATTGTTAAAAAATCAGAACTTTAAAGCTCGTTGTTATCCCTATCGTTCGTGCCTCACTATGACGGGATTTTGCTTGTTGAGAGATGAAAATTGTAAGAACAGAAACTTGATATCATAGATATTTGTACATATATTTACAATTTGTGTTATAATTCTCTTGTGAAAGCAAGATACTCCCGTCTGAATTGATTACTCAGACATATAGAGAGCGAATAGGTTAAGACTTCGGTCTTAGCCTTTTTTTTTGCCAATTTTTTTGGCAAGGTTGGGGTGGGTGAGGAGTTCTCTATAAAGGACAATGTTTTGCTTTCCAAAATAGTAATAGTGCTATTAATTTTGATGTTCTGTTGTACAGTTCGTATTTATTAATAAAAAGAGGGTCTAATCAGCCCTCGCACTATTACTAATAAAATTGTAACCGATTTGTAACAGTAGAAGCTTTATATCATAGTAAAGTTGTTACAAATAGGCCTTAAATGGGCTATTTTAGGGCTTTGTTAAACCCTTCGTGAGTTTAGTCCCTTTGTGATAGCTTCGTTTATCTCTTTTTTGTACTCAGGGTTTAGTCTGCATAGATCCTTATCAAAGTTTATGATGATATCTTTACTTGAGTTAGGATGCCTACATATCGTAAATAACAGATCCATATAAATATCGAAATCAGGATGTGGTCTAGCCCCTAATTTTGGGTGAATATTTCCATGATGTCTGATAACTAGCTCTAAAGCTTGTTCAAGTTCTTTTGTCGTTGACTTTTTATTTTTAACTATTGCTCTTAGGTGCGGTAAGTCCGTTTTTTGAGCTTCTCTTTGTGGTGTAGTCGGATTTTTAGCACTTTTTTCTTTTTTCTTTTTGCCAGATGGTAAAAAAAGTAGAAAGATTAAGATTGCTAAGATGGCAACTAAGCCAAAAATAGATTGTAGAAGTGGTGTTATCTCCATAAATTATGACCTTGCTTATTTTTTATAAGCGTATTATATCGGCTTTTTACTACATAACGCTTTGCCCAACTAGCAATTTATCTTAAACCTTTATAATGTAACTTATCTTATCCTCTTTATGTCATAATAACAAAGAAGCGATTTTAGGATAGTCTTATGATTACAAAAAATAGTAGTGAAAATATTTCTGAGCATTTGCTCTTAAAACAGTACCGCCATATAGTAGATGCAACCAACATTGTGTCAAAGACGGATCCTCGCGGTGTTATAACTTATGCTAATAAAAAGTTTGTAGAGATATCTGGGTACTCACAAGAAGAGCTGCTAGGGCGTCATCACAATATCCTTAGAAATCCAGATACACCAAAATCATTTTTTAAAGAGCTTTGGCAGACAATAGAGTCCAAAAAAATATGGCACGGAGTTGTGACAAATATACATAAAAGTGGACATCGTTACACAGTTGATGTTCATATCTTCCCTCTCTTAGATGCCAATGGCAATATAGTTGAGTACATGGCTATAAGATACGACATAACGAGACTCCAAGAGTTAAATGACAAGGTAAATGCTCTATACGCTTATGATACAGCTCAACAAAATATTGCGAGAAAAAAGCTAGAGATGGGGATAGTAAACACTCTTGATGCAAAGACTCACAATGTTATTTATCAACCCTCAGACATACTAAGTGGCGATTTTTACTCACTCTACAAACTAGAAGATGGCTCAAGATTTCTTTACATCATAGATGGGCAAGGTCATGGCATCTCTCCAGCACTAAGTGTTTTTGCAGTATCTTCTACTATCAACCAACTTATAAAAAAAATCAAAAACTTAGAAGAGTTAAGAGATGAGCTTTTTCCTGCTATTAGAACCTTTTTGGCTGATGAAGAGCAGTTGTCATACACTATGCTTATGATAGATAAAGACTCAACAAAACTTAGCTTTGCATCTGGTGGGATGTACCCTTTTTTGCTAAGAAGCAGAAACAAAAAGACAGTTAAAGCTAAGGCAAACAATCTTCCCTTTATGAATTTTTTTGAAGATGTTGTTATAAGTGAGATTGATATTAAAGAGTATAAATCTATTTTAATCTATAGTGATGGCTTTGTAGAAGATGAAGAGAGTGCAATTGACGGCTTTTCACCATTTGAGTTAATAGCAAAACCAGAGTTAATTGATACCACAAAAGAGATGCTAAAAGAGATGAAATTTCAAGATGATGTAACTCTTTTGTATTTACTCATTTAAAGCTACAATCACACATGGCTAAAAAAAATAAAAAAAACAGTAAAATAAACCAGAGAATCAAAGATTATTTTGATGGAGATCCCTTTGATGTAGGGGTCGAGAGAGTTAGTGGTGAGACTTTGAGTGACCTTTTTAACACTCTTGGCATCTATGATATAGAACACTCAAAAGAGACACTACTAAAAGCTATTCGGATGATTTGGAGTGAGGCTGATTCTGGCTTTCGCTCAGACATACTAAACTTTTTTGCAAGAGATAACAAAATCTACAAATCATCTAGACCAAAAGAGCAATACTTAGAAAGAGAGGATAAAATCGACTCGCTTATAGATGAGCTAGATGCTTCGCCTGATGAAGCCGCTTACTTAAGAGATGCCTTTAAAGAGATAAGAAGTAAAAAGATAAGCATAGAGAAGATGGAGTCGAAGCTAAAGCATATTCGCTTTGAGGTAAAAAGGGCAAAGCTTCAGAAAAAACTAGATGGCATCTTTGATACAAACAACTCATTAGAGTTTAACGCTTCACTTCATTTTATCCTTTATGCTCAAAGTTTTCATAAAATCATGACACTAAATACAAAAGCTTATAGCGATGAGTATATACAAAATAGTGATGATGAAGAAATTATAAGTAAGATAGAAGAAGATAAAGAGAGCCTCGTAGAGGCGAAGCAAAAAGAGGTAAATCTTTTTATAAAAAACCTACCAAAAGAGCATCTCTATCTGAGCCAAAAAGATATTACAACGGCACTTAGAGCATCCCCACCAAAGTATAAAACAACATTCCCTCCGCTAAAAGAGAGAGTTCTTGAGAGCATCATAGAAAAAGAGCTAAATCTTATAAGTTTAGAACTGCTCAGCGAGGAGCTTTTAGTTAGAGTAGAACAAAGTTTTCTACTTCCATATAGAGATGTAAAACATAACTATAATCTTGAGCTTCACATAGAGCTAGGCTCACTTCTAAGGGATATTTGGCAGGGTAAAAAACTTGACTTTAGCCAGATAATAAAAGATGCCTCAACTCATCAAGAGGATGATTTTCTAAACTCACTAAAATCCTTAATCCAAGAGTGCAAAGATTATGCAGCTCTGTTAAATCTATCCGATGAAGAGCTTCATAGTAGAGTCTATGAAGATCTGCTTGAGAGGCTTGATGGCTCGCTAAATCTCAACCCAAAAACGACGAGAAAAACACTTAGAGCCTTTATAAGTTCTACTCATGATGAGATAGTTAAGATGCAAAGGCAAGCACTGCTAGCACAAACTATCCGCGATTTTAAAAATCTTTTTCCAATGGCAAGGGGCATGAGAAGAAAACTAACTCTTCACATAGGGCCAACAAACAGTGGAAAAACATATACCGCTATGAAAAAGCTCGAAGTTGCAGATACTGGATACTATCTAGCCCCTCTAAGACTGCTAGCATTAGAGGGTTATGAGGGCTTAAGGGCTGATGGTATTAGTGCTTCTCTTATAACAGGAGAGGAGCAGATTTTAGATGCAGAGGCAACTCATATAAGCTCTACTATTGAGATGCTAAACTTTGATGTAGATGTAGATGTTTGTGTGATAGATGAAGTGCAGATGATAGGTGATCGTGACCGTGGTTGGGCGTGGGCAAATGCAATCATTGGAGCGCCTGCAAAAGAGATTATTATGACAGGCTCATCAAACGCTAGAGCTGCTATTGTCGCATTAGCTGAGTATTTGGGCGAAGAGCTTGAGATTGTTGAGTTTGAGAGAAAAAATCCTCTAACACTTCTTGAGAGCCCAACGCACCCAAAAGATGTAGAAGCCGCAACTGCCATTATCGCTTTTAGTAGAAGAGATGTACTAAGACTAAAGCAAGAGTTTTCAAACACCTTTAGTGTAAGTGTAGTCTATGGAAATCTCTCTCCAGAAGTAAGAAGGGAGGAGGCGAGGCGCTTTAGAGCCAAAGAGACACAGCTTCTCATCGCCACAGATGCCATAGCTATGGGTATGAATCTTCCCATAAAAACTATCCTCTTCTCAAAAGCGACTAAGTTTGATGGAGTAAATGATAGAAATCTTGTAGCATCAGAGGTACAGCAAATCTCAGGAAGAGCTGGTCGCTACGGCTTAAATGAAGAGGGTTTTGTGGGAGCGCTAAACATTGAAGCTCTAAATATAGTAAGTAAAAACTTTCACAAAAAAGCAAAAGAGATAAGCATACCTTTTAATGTGATGGCAAATCTAGAGCATATAAAACTAGTTTCACACATCTTAGAAGAGAGTTCACTTAGTGAGATTTTAAAGTTTTTTGTAAAAAATATGGAGTTTAATGGCCCATTTCGAGCTTATAACTTAGATGATATGCTCGAAGCTGCTTTTATAGTAGATGCCTACAACTTAGATATTGCTACAAAGTATCACCTCTCATGCGCGCCTCTTACACTTAAGTCTCCCTATATTATCTCAGCTTTTGAGAACTATATCTTAGCATTAGAGAAAAAGCTCCCAGTCATATACACACCTCCACAACTAAATGACTCATACGCGACTACCGCTCAAGAGCTTTTAATAGCAGAAGATATGGTAAAAGAGATATCACTCTATTTGTGGCTTAGTTACCGTTTTGAGGAGTATTTTATAGATGCAGAGTTAGCCCGCAAAACAAGAGGCATATTAAACAGATATATAGAGGAGTCGTTGCAACAGACTCACTTTGTACAAAACTGTAGAATGTGCTCAGCCACACTACCTAAAAACTCTAAGTACAATATTTGCCAAACATGTTTTAAGAAGAACTATACAGGAAAGTCATATAGAGGAAAAAGGAGAGGCTAGGTTTTTTTGACTATCTTACTCTCTTAGAAACTAGAACAAGTTTTGGACTCCTTTTGTGGAACCTTGAACTCGTTTGATGTGATATTAAAACCTCATAAGCCCCAATAAATTAGGGCTTTGTACTATTTAACTCTTGAATTGGTCTATTGTAGATTGTAGAGAGTGAGCTATTTTTACTAGTTTTTCTAAGTCGTTTTCTATGCTTAGGATGCTAGTGTTATTTGCAGTTGAGAGAACATCTATCTTATGAATCTCTTCTATAATCTCTTCAACACTCTTTGAAATTATTATAGTGTCACGAGCCGATTTATCTGCAACTTTAGTTGAGGTGTCAATCGTCTCAGATGTTGTTGAGATTTTTTGCTCAACTTCATTAGAGATGCTAAGAAGAGACTCTATACTCTTTGCATTTACATTCATCTTATCACTTACATCATTGATGGACTGAACGATAGTTCCAACGCTAATATCTATCTCTGTTAAAGACTTTTGAGTTCTCTCAGCAAGCTTACGGACTTCATCTGCAACTACGGCAAAACCACGTCCATGCTCGCCTGCACGAGCAGCTTCAATAGCAGCGTTAAGCGCTAGTAAGTTTGTTTGTTCAGCTATATCTTTTATAACATTTAGTACATTTTTTACTTGGTCAGCATCGTTACGTAGACCTACAAGTTCACCAGAGAGTTCATTTTCTGTCTCAACAAAAGCACTTACTTCTTTACCAAGGATTGCTAAAGAATCTCTTGCTGTTCCAAGCTCATCATGCGCCTCTTTAACATTTTTTTGAGTCTCTTCAGAGGCTCTCATATTTTCAATAAGAAGATCTTTAATAGATAAACTCTTTGTATTTGTGTTAGCAACAATAGCTCTCTCTTGAGCTGTACTCTCTCGGATTACATGGCTAGACTGCTCAATTTCAGAAGCGATAGAAGTGTTTTTCTCACCAAGAGATTTTATCTCATTAATGGTAGTTTGGACCATCTCTATAAACTTATTAACCTCGTCTGCTGTCTCTCCAAACTCATCTTCATTTCTATGAATCAGTCTTTTTGTCAGATCCTTATCTCCACCAACAAGCTCAGAGATGCGGTCTTTTAAGTTTGAGAGTGGTCCAAAAATCTCTCTTTTGAAAAATATACTCGCTGCAATTGTAAATAAAATAGCTCCAATGATAAGCGCAACCAAAAGAGTAGTCTCAGTAGCAGCATTTTGTGCATCATTTTTATCAAGTGAGACAACTAGGTCAACTGCACCAAGGACATAGCCCTCCTCAATATTATAGTGACAAGATAGGCACTTTTGCTCAGCTATTACAGGTTTTATAAGACGAATAGTGTGATGACCATTTTCATTTTTTTCTATAACTTTGTTGTTCTTGCTGCTGATAACTTCTCTAATAGTCGCATCTTTGGTAAACTCTTCACCTGGAGAGTAGATGTCTATTACCGCTTGCGATTTGGATACTATGAGACTCTCTATGCCCTCTATGTTTCTTGCATCATCGATAGCATCTTCAACAATCTTTGGATCTCCCATCATCATGCTAGTAGTCATAGTTTGCAGTATTGATTCACTTAACATTGCAAGTGATTCTTTTGCAGTTTTTTCTGATAATTGCTGAAGGGTTGAAGATAAGTAGTAAGTTATGCCAAATAGTCCAAGAATACTTAGACCGATGATAGAAGTAATGACTTTTGATTTAACTGTTTTTAGCATTATGACGTCCTAGGAATTGTTGATTTTTTAAATTATAGCAGAAAAAGTACTTAAAGAATCTTTACTAGTCGCTAGAAAATCCCCATATTTGCGATTAGTTCTAATTGTAACCCATTTGTATCTTCTCATGTAGTGCAGTAAAGCTCTTTAGCCTTAAAATTGCTATAATGACTCTTTTATATTTAAACCCTCTGATTAATCTATAAACTAGATTCCGTGTCAAGCACGGAATGACGGGACACGAGTCATCAAACTAGATTCCGTGTTAAGCATGGAATGACGGAATATGCGTCATCCTGAACTTGATTCAGGATCTAGCTTAATAATTCTTCAGAGCACTCATGTAAATTTATAACAAAGAGGGGATAATAGCACTATGAATAAAAGAATATTAATGATTTTAGCTCTTTGTAGCACACTTGTAGCTAATGAAATTTGGGTAGATGATATAGCAGCTTTATATTATGGGCAAAAAATGATGCAAGCAGCCACAATAAAGGGTAAAAAAATCACAGAAGAAGAGATAGCAAAACTCTCTTGCTTGAAGGAAAACAAGATTTTTGAGTTAGAGGATAAGATGCAGAGGGAGGACTGCGAAGCGTTGTTTGTAGAGCTAAAGCGAGTTTACTATACTAAAACGCCATTTGGAACGAAAAAACTCTCAAAAGATAAAACAAAAATTCCACTTAAGAGTTTTGAGAGTGTTGAATCCATCAAAGAAATCTACAAAAGTGATGCTATTAAACTCTTCAATGCTCCTTTTGAGTTATCTCCAAGAGAGGTGCTTAAAAAAGTAGAAGTGGGAGATAGAGTGAAGCTCATAGTTACTGCTTTTGGTAGGCCAAAGGCAGGTGTTGACATTCTTTATAATAAAAAAGTTGTCACTAAGAGTGATAGATTTGGATATGCGAGTGTTGAGTTAAAAAAGCTTGGGCTTCAAAAGATTACAGCATCCTACTCTCAAAAGGGCGATGGAATAAAATGTGATGAGATAATCCATACAACAACCCTAAGTATAGAGATTAAGCCCTAACTCTTACTTCTACTAATAATGAGATATATAAAAAATGGTCCGCCAATTAGTGCTGTAATGATGCCAATAGGTAGCTCGCTTTGAGTGGGGATGGCTCTTGTTATAGTGTCACAAAAAACTAAGAAAAAACCTCCAAAGAGGGCTGTTTTTGTTATGCGTTTATTTACAGGTTCACGGTGTAGTTTTGCAACTATATGAGGAACTATAAGCCCCACAAAGCCTATAGGCCCACTCACACTCACAAGAACACCAATAGCAAAAGATGAGACTAAAAGAAGTAAAAGTGTAACCTTTTTGGTATCAACTCCTCTAAGTTTTGCGCCCTCATCTGAGATGCTAAAGAGTTGCAACTCATGTCTGTAAAGAAAGATAGTGATAAAGAGAAGTAGAGCTATGATGCTAAGAGTTATGGGATGAGTCCAGCCTATGATAGAGAGAGAACCCATGCTAAAGCGAAGAAGCATATCGTTTTGCATTGCACTTCCAAGGTAGAAGATTATCATGAGTGCAGATGTGTAAAAGAGCGATAGGGCGATACCAAGGAGTAGAAGTGACTCAAAGTGAGAGTGCTTTAAAAATCGTGTTAAGTAGAGAAGCAGAAGCACACTGAGCATGGCTCCGAAAAAACCAAAGAGACTGATGGAAGCTATGCCAAAAGCTAAACTTCCAAGACCAAGCTTAATCGCAATTCCAGCTCCTAAAATTGCACCACTTGAGACTCCAAGAGTGTAGGGTGTCATAAGAGCGTTTCTAAAGAGAGATTGGTATAAAAGTCCACAAAGAGCGAGTATGGCTCCAGCTGTAAAAGCAAAGATAACACGTGGAAGTCTTAGCTCAAAAAAGATAGAGTGTGCGAGAGTACCGTTTGTAAAGACCTCCCCAACATCAAGATAGATAGCGCCGATAAATCCAGATGCTAGAAGTATAAAAAGCAAAAAAATCCAGATTAAAAACCTAATCATATCGTACCGCCAAGCCATCAAAAGTGGCACCGTAAAGCTCTTCTAGTTTCGCCTCATTATAAAACTCATCATATTTTTCATAGTAAGAGGCAGCTTCGTTTTTTAAAAAGAGCGTTGGCGAGTTAATGAAAGAAGCAAGTTCTAAATCATGCGTGATTAAGATGATTTGATGATACTCTTTTAAGCCTTTTATATGCTTTGCTATCACTTTTGCGTTGTGTGGGTCGAGGTTTGCAGTTGGCTCATCAAGGATAATGATTTTGCTCTGCGCAACAAGTGCAGATGCCAAAGAGATAAGCTGTGCTTCGCCAGAACTAAGTGAGCTTAGAGTGTGAGATGCGAGGTGTGAGATATTTAAAAACTCTAGGGTGTTTTTGGCTATCTTTTTATCATTGCTAGAGTAGTCAAAAAAACTATCTTTATAGGCAAATCTACCCAGAAGCACAAACTCTTCTACACTAATAAACTCATCATAAACTTCTAGTTTGGTAGGTATATAAGTGAGTAGTTTCGCTCTTTGTTTGAGAGGAAGTTCTTTAATGTTTTTTCCATCAATGCTGATGGCTCCATCATACTGGATAAGCCCACAAATAGCCTTTGCAAGTGTACTTTTTCCACTACCATTTGCTCCTAAGATATTTAGATGCCCAGTGATAGATAGTGAGATATCTTCTAGTATGACTCTATCTTGGTAACTTATCTTAAGCGAGTCTAGTTTTATCATCTGTGGCTCATCTTATAGCTTCGCATCTCATCTGAGAGTTTTTTAATAGTAAGCGCAATACGATGCGATGGGATATGGAGATAGTCCTCATCTACAATGCTAATATTTTTGTTTCTTGATGCATTTGTTGGGAGTCTATACCACGCTTGTAGAGCTTTTTTTGCATCTACTCCTGATTCTGTCGCATGAGAGTGTAGGATGATAATCTGATCTGGATTAAGTGCTATGATATTTTCATAACTAAGAACTGGCTGTTTGTTTGAGTTAGCTGTGTAAGCGTTAGTGTTAGCACATAGCTTTATAATATCATCAAAAAAGATATCTCTTCCTGCTACATAAGTGGCTGAACTTAAATCCTCTTTTAGTCCGTAAACTATCATAACACTGTGTGAATGGGAGTTTTTATGGGCATCTTTTATGGCATCATCTATACTTTGTATGAGTTTTTTGGCCTCTTTCGAGCCTATGGCTTTAGCTAATTTTTCTATGGAGTTTTTTATATCTGTTATAGTTTTTAATCTTAATGTTAGTGTTGTTATACCAAAGTGTTTTAGCTTCTCTTGTGTCTCCTGGTTGAAATCTTCTCCTATGACGAGGCTAGGATTTAATTCTAAAATCTTCTCTATATGCGGGCTTGAGTAGTCTCCAATAATATGGAGTTTTTGTGCCTCTTTTGGATAAAGTGAGTAGCTAGAAGTTCCAACAAGCTCATCGCCTTTTTGAAGTGCATAGATTATCTCTGTGATGGAAGGACTAAGAGAGACAAGTCTCTCTTTTGCATCAAGGCTAAAGATAAAAAGTAAGATTAATATAAAAACTTTGATGAGTCTCTCCTTTTAAAATGTCTAATATTTTAACTTAAATCCAGCCAAAGCTGTTGTTGTAAAATCTACAGGGTAGATGGCATTATCATATATCCACAAACCATTTTTCTGGTTAAAGAGATTGTTTATTTTAGCAAAAACTTCCCAAGACTCTTTGGCATAAGTGATAGAGATATCTGTACTCATGTAGGCATCTTGCTTTTGAGAGAAGTTGTTGTTAAAATCATCTGCGGCGTAAGCTTTTGAGCGGTAACTCTGAGTTAAGTAGATAGTTGTAGCCTTGTTTGGAGTGTAGCCTAGCGTAGCTTTTATGTTGTGGTTTGATACACCAGGGAGTTTGTTTCCTGAATAATCACTCATACCCTCTCTTTCTTTGTCAATGATGGCTTGAACATAGTTGTAGTTTAGTGCTATGCTAAACTTTGGGCTAATAATATACTTGTCATACAAATCAACTCCATATTTATACGACTTATCTATATTTGTGTTTTTAAAAGTAATCGGTTGCATATAAATCTCATCTTTTAAATCAGCGTAGTAGAGCGAGATTTTAAATTTATTGTGCTTAATTATATTGTTATAACCAAGAGAGTAAGTATCAACCTTTGAGGGTTTTATAAAGCCATTAAAATTTATCGCCCATGAAGGGGGTGTTGCTGCAAAAAAACTATCTATATCTGGTGATTGAAAAGAGTGAGCGTAGCTTACAAAGAGTGAGCTCTCTTTGTTAATGAGATAGTTATATCCAAGCTCAGCACCATAAAGATTGTCATCTTGTTTTAAATGAGTCATATAGCTATCATATATATAAGCTGCATTTTCAAGTCTATAACCTGCTTTAAAACTTGAGTTTCCTACTCTATAGTTAGCCATAATAAAAGCAGCTTTGTTATTTTTACTAGTTGTGTTATCTGAGCCTTTTCTATCTCCATCAAACCCATCAACACCTACTTTAAGAGATAAATTATCACTAGCGTAATCCATAGATGCCAAGAGCGAGTTATACTCATAGTTGGCTTCATAAGGCCAAGAAGGAGGCAGATAAATGGACTTCTTTTTCTCCTGTGAAACACTTGCATTTAGTGAAAATTTGTCATTTATAAAGTACTTTATGCCAGCGTTTATAGCGTTACTATCATATTGTTGGTGAGATACACTTCCAAAACCTCTTTGCCTAGGACTATCTTTATACTCATCTTTTGTCATTGCCCCAGCGTAGAGAACATCTGTTCTTGTAAATGCAGCACCAAGGCTTAACTCTAGCTCGTCGGTTACCTGATAAGCAAGGCTTAGACTACCTGTTGAGAATTTATTTTTATCTCTATTTCCATCGCTGTCTATCTCTCTTATGCCATTGCTTTTTTGTGCTTCACCACTTGCTGAGACGGATAGTTTCTCATCTTTATGACCAACATAAAAGGAAGCATCTGCCACGCCGTAAGTACCTAGATAAAAAGAGACCTCTTTATCGTTGTTTTGTTTTGTAATGATATTTATAACGCCTGCATTTGCACCATCTCCACCTAAAACTATTCCGCTAGATTTTATAATCTCTATACGGCTAACAGATGATGGCGAGATAGAGGAGAGCAGCTGAGGTACGCTATCTATGTTGTTTAACTTCCGACCATTTATAGTTACTACTATATTTTGATAGCCACTGTTACCAAAACCTCTCATATCTAGTTTTTGAGTAAAAGGATTTCCATAACTCGGAGTTGCTGTGACAGATGTTTGAGAGTTTAAAAACTCATAAATATTTTGAGAGTGAGCCTTTTGTATATCTTCTTGTGTGTAGATTTCTACTGCATCTGTAGATTTTAGCTCATCTGTTTTTATGGCAGTTGAAGTAACACTAAGGGGACTTAAGACTATAGCATCTGAAGTCTCGGCTTGGAGTGAACTCATAAGAGCGACAAGGATTAATGATAATTTTATATCTTTTTTCATGTGAGATAGTTTCCTTAATTTCAATAATTGTTTTAGATTTGTTTATAGTTGGACACTCTGATTGGTCTATAAACTAGATTCCGTGTCAAGCACGGAATGACGAAACACGAGTCATTTTGGAACAAATAAGCTGTCATCCTGAACTTGATTCAGGATCCAACTTACTGATTGACCTATAAACTAGATTCCGTGTCAAGCACGGAATGACGGGACACGAGTCATTTTGGAACAAATAAGCTGTCATCCTGAACTGTCGTCTTGAATAACAACCTGTCATCCTGAACTTGATTCAGGATCCAACTTACTGATTGACCTATAAACTAGATTCCGTGTCAAGCACGGAATGACGGGACACGAGTCATTTTGGAACAAATAAGCTGTCATTCTGAACAAATAGGCTGTCGTCCCGAACTGTCGTCTTGAACAAACAAACTGTCATTCAGAACAACAACCTGTCATCCTGAACTTGATTCAGGATCTAACTTATCTGATTGTTCAGAGCGCACAGTTATTTAAAAAATTAAGAAGAGGGTGGAGAGGTTATTTTTATAGTTAGTGGTTTACCATCTAGTGTGGATGCAGATGCAAAGGATGCTAAGAGTTTTTGCTCTGAAGCGTGTGCTTGTATGGCTGCTAATGAGAAGTAGTATCTTCCAAAACCTTTTGGTTGCATGTTGTGTTAATATCTTTTAGGTTAATTTTTGTCTAATTGTAGTCAAATAGCTTTAAGTCTAAGTAAAAAATTTAGATACTAACGACTCTGTTTCTTCCACTTTTTTTGGCTTTATAAAGAGCGTCATCACTTCTTCTTACAAAAGATAATATATCATCATCTTCTGTAAGTTGTGTCACTCCCAAACTTATAGTTTTTTTACCAACTCTGCTAAACTCGTGATTTTGAACCTTTTCTCTGAGGTTTTGGGCAAGCGTAGTCGCACTCGTTAGGTCACTCTTTGGTAGTAAAATTATAAACTCCTCGCCGCCCCATCTCCCAAAAATATCTGATACTCTAATGCTACTAGAGATAATTTCAGTCGTCTTTACTATGACTTCATCCCCAACTTGATGACCGTAGATATCATTTACTTCTTTAAAATGGTCAATATCTATCATGATTAAAGAGAGAGGGTCTTTATGCCTTTTTGACCTTGCTACTTCTTGCAAAAGGTACTCGTCCACCATCCGTCTATTAAAGATGTTCGTTAGTGAGTCTTTAGATGCTAAGTGGTTTAGTTTTTCATTTGCTAGGACTAGAGATTTTGTTTTTTGCTCAATCTTCATCTCTAAGGTGTTGTTTAACTCTTCTAGTTCTTTTTTTGAGTCATTAAGCTCTTTGTGAAGAACTCCAAAAAATAGTGTGATGATAAAAAGTAAAGCTACAAACTCTTGAAGGTAGATGGTAGTCTCTTTTGCCCCAAATATAGAGAATGGACCTATAAGATCTGAGGTGTAGTAGATGGATATAAGAGAGATAAAAAAAGCCAGTAAAAGCGCTGGAAGCATGCCTTGCTTATAAACTACCCACAAAAGGAGCAATATAAATATAAGTGGAGTTGTTGGCGGAAGAAGATCGCTATCGCTAAAAGAGAAGAGCATAATAGCAAGATAGATGCTAAAGCCTACGATGCTTATGTTTTGGATGTCAAACTTGTAGGTTTTTAGTGATCTATAGTTCTCTTTGAAGATAACCATGATAGGAGTTAGAAGTAAAATGCCTATAGAATCTCCAAAGTACCAAATCCTCCAAAACTCGATAAAACTAGCATCTGTGCCTATTTGTGTATAGTAAACTAAGGCTCCAAAGATAGCACTTATCATTGGCATGATATTTAGCCCTACTAGAAAAAAGGCTAAAAAGTATTTTGTATCTGTAAAGTTTTGCTCTTTATTTTTAGAAAACTTTTTGATTATAAATGCGGAGATAGAAGTCTCTAAAACATTTATAATTCCAAACTCTAATGCTTCAATTGTAGTAAAGACTCCATAGTCTGCCACAATCTCAGCTAGTAAAAAAAATGGTATGAAATACTTCCACTCCTTTTTATCTTTTATAAGAAAAAATGCCAAGAGTATGGAGTTTGGAAGCCACGCAATAGCGATTCCTGATGGCATCGTTACATAGTTTATGCTTAAATAACCAAGAAATATATAAGTAAAAGAGAGAGCTAAGGCTGTAAAAATATTTTTTCTCTCAAGATAATATCGCATTATTGTCTCTTTTATAATTGGTTTTTGTTGAAGTTACAAAGTGTTAAATTACAAGCTAAGTTTATCTAAAAAGAGTTTCAACTTTCGTTTAAATCATAATTTTGTTTTTATAAGTTAGAATGCACAAGAACTAAAATTAACTAATGGATAGTTTTATGGATAAAGAGCAGTTTGCCCAGTTGATAAAGAGCACAAAGAAGCTAAATTTACTCTATGTTGAGGATGATAAAACAGCTAGAGAAGCTACTTTGAACTTCTTAGAGACTTTTTTTCTAAAGATCGATACTGCAGTAGATGGCGAACAAGCTTATGCAAAAATAGAGCTAAAAGGGTATGATTTAATCATCACAGATATAAATATGCCAAGGTTAAATGGCTTAGAACTTATTCAAAAGATAAGGCTTATTGATTCATATATTCCTATCTTAATACTTTCTGCCTATGATGATAAAGATTACTTTATACAGAGTATAAAGTATGGAGTGGATGGATATATCCTCAAGCCTGTTGAGCTTGAGCAGTTTTATAACATCATATCTAAAGTAGTAAAGAAGATTATGTTAGAGAAATCTTTACAAGAGTATAAAAACAATCTTGAGCAAAAAGTAGAAGAAAAAACGCTGGAGTTAAGGCGTATGTGTTACCAAGAGTATCATACAGAGTTACCAAATGCTCAAAAGTTACAAGTTGATATGCTTGAGAGGGATTATGACTATCTTCTTCTTTTGGATATCTCTAATTTCTCAACCATCAACAAAGAGTATGGCAAAGCTTTCTCTAATCAAGTTTTATCAAAAACAGCCAAAATATTAAAACATCATATCAATAAAAAAGCAAAACTCTACAAGGTAGAGTCAGATAGATTTGTTATATTGCTTCGAGAGAGTTCACTACAAGATGTACATGACT
>JAQUFE010000040.1:13346-17517 GCA_028684815.1 Sulfurimonas sp. | reverse complement strand
AAATCATCACCTTTGTTTAAGTAGAGATCTTTGTACTCATAAACACTTGGGCTTGTCGCAGATGCATTTGTTTTTATAGCAGACTCAAACGAGACTTGCATTACACCAACATTTAAAGCTCCAACTAGGACTATAAAAAACTTTTTGCCGCTTGAGTTTTCACACATCAGAACAACTCTCTCGTTCTCTATAAAGAGATTTAGTCTTTTTTTAAGTGAAGGATTATTTACAGGATAGAGTTTTCCTGGAATATGCACAGCTTTTAAAACTTTTAGATTTGTTGGAATATGGTAACGATGATAATCTTTTGGAGATAGATAAAAGTTTATAAAATCTCCATCATAAACGCTACTTTTTTCATCATCACTAAAGTGCTCACCTAAAAGTTCATCACTTGAATATCTCATGCCTTTTATCTGAAGTGCATAATCCTTTTGTAGCTTGCCACAAGCCGAGACTAAAGAGTCACAAGGAGATATAAAATCATCTGCATCTAAAGAGTAAGTTCTATCTTTTTTAAGTTTTCTTGTAAAGAGTGCATTTAGACTTTTATATGAATTTGGTGAGTTAAATTCGCTCATATCTAAGCCCATCAAACTTACATAAGAGTTGTTAATGATTTTTTGAAACCACTCTGGAAACTCTCTATTTGCAAACTTTCCAAAAGTTTGTGAAATGGCCGATGTTATATGTTTACTCATTATATTTTTATCCTTTTATTCGTTTATCTTTCTCTTTCTAAAGAAGCTTACGCTTTGCGATTTCTTCTATAAGAACAGTTGCGTATGAACCTTTTGGAAGAGTGAAGTTAAACTCATACTGAGCCTCTATCTTGTTAAATCTTCCCTCGATATCTTCAGCAAATACCCAGGCATATCTTCTAGCACCATCAGCATTTATCTCATCATCAAAATTTTTCTCATAGCCTCTTGCTAATCCTGAGGCAATTTTTACTTTTTTGCCACATAAAAGCCCAGTTGGTGCTATCTCTCTTTTGTTAAATCTCTCTAAATCCTCAGCACTCTCTTCATAGTCGAACAATCTTCCATGAGGATAGTGTTCCATCACATCGCCTTGCATAAGTTTAAATGGATGGCTTTGAGATTTTAACTTTGTTAGCTCATTATTTGGCATATTTAAAACTGACTCTAGCTCTAATGTTTCAAAGTTGTTTATTAGTCTATTTAGCTCTAATCTTGAACTTAGCCAAAGATTAAAAAGATGGCTCTGGTAAGCATTTATAAGGAGTTTTTTTACTCTAGGATTTCGCTCTTTTGCTTCTCCCTTTGCTAGTTTTTCGCCAATTATATGGTTATCTCCATCATTTCCAAATCTTTGATATCCAAAGAAGTTTGGCATCCCGTATTTTTCTATGTTTTTTAAAGCTTCATCTATCTTTATAGCACTTGTAGGATTTACTTTTTTTACCTTTATATAAAATCTATTGCCTTTTAAGTGTCCGATACGTATCTTATTATTATGGTAATGTTTTGAGATTATCTTAATGTTTTCATGTTCAAAGTTTTCAAGTTGTGCTTCGTAATTTTTGTGCACTGAGATATATTGTTTTGTCATTGCATGCTTATCTTTTAAGCCTGCATAGCCAATATCTCTATTTTTGATATTTAAAAACCTAGCTATTATACCTATCATCTCAGGAGTACTTAGAGATTTTTTTCTGATAAAGAGTATAAGATGCTCTCCATCACCGCTAAACTCATAAAGAGGAATCTCTTCAACCACAAAGTCTCTAGGAGACTGTTTAAAATGAAAATCTATACTTGAGTGATCTAGTGAGTAAAATCTATCCATATTTTTTTGCCTTTAAAAATGATGCGCTTTGCATCTATTGGTGTATCTCATTCTCGCACTAGAAGCGAAAATATTTAGCGGTGTTCTTGTCTGTATTGCCACTCTTTTTATTGCCTTTATATATCTTTTATCAAATGCAACTAGCATCTCATACTCTTCACCACTACAAGCCACTCTTTTTGAGATTTTTTTAAAAAATCTAAATCCTAGTTTATTTATGGATGCAAGTTTATCTAAATCACTAAAAAGACCATCTGAGATATCCATACCTGAGCTTAAATATCTGCTAGATTTTTGTACAAACTTATCTCTTAATTGTATATTTACAAACTTAGATTTTGTATGGATTTTGCCAAGATTTCTAAGTTTTAAAAAATCTTTTTTGCTTCTTCCAAGTATTCCTGTATGAGCTAAGAGACAAGCTTTTTTAAGACCACTTCTAAGTAGCGGTTTTGCTGTTTGTGAGATGATAGTTATAGTAATATCGAGTTTTATGTTACTTATAGTATCTCCGCCAATTATCTCAATATCAAACTTTTTTGCCACATCTGTAAAACCACGAACTAAGTCTCGCATCTGCTCTTTAGTTATAGTGCGCGGCATAGCTACACTTAGAAGTGCATACTTTGGTTTAGCGTTCATTGCAATGGCATCTGAGATATTTGCCATCATTGATTTTTGTGCTATTTGATAGTGATTCATCCATTTTGTTTTAAAATGCACGTCTTCAAAAAAAGCATCTTTAGAGTAAACCATAGAGCCAACTAGAGCACCATCATCCCCGATGCGATTACTATCAAACTGAGATATAAAATAATTTTCTAGATTCAAGCATACTTCTTTATATGTATTGTTATTTAATGGCATTTAAAAGACTATAAATTATTTGGCATTATATCATTAGATATCTATATTTGCCATTTGTAAAGAGTATTAGTAAAACTACTAGGCTAGCCTTGAGATGCACTTTAAGTTATCTACACAACAAGACTTCGTTACAAAAAGTGACGATATCTATTTCAATTACTTATAATTGTATCAAATAGTAACAAACTTTGACTTCCTTCCCCCAAAGCCCGTATTTAACATTCACAAAGGCTTCTCACGCTATAATCAAGCTTATTTTTTATATCTTTAAACGAAGGAAAGCTAATGAGTATTCCTATTTATACTTACGATGCAATCGTTGTTGGAGCTGGCCTAGCGGGCTGCGCTGCTGCAAGAGAATTGCAAAATGCGGGAAAAAAAGTTGCTGTTATTACAAAACTACACCCTTTGAGAAGTCACTCTGGTGCTGCTCAAGGTGGAGTCAATGCAGCATTTAGTGACGAAGACAGTGTTGAGTTACACGAGTTTGATACAGTAAAGGGATCTGACTATTTAGCAGATCAAGATGCTGTTGAGTTTATGTGCCAAAAAGCACCAGAGACTATTCGCTGGGCTGAGAGAATGGGAGCTGCTTTTAGCAGAACTCCAGATGGTAAAATCGCACAACGACCTTTTGGTGGTCAATCATCTCCTCGTGCATGTTATGCAAAAGATAGAACAGGTTTAACTCTGCTTCAAACTATCTATGAGCAAGCTCTTCGCGCTGGTGTTTTGTTTTGGGATGAGTGGTATGCTTCTGATATCATCTATAAAGATGGCAAGGTAAGCGGAATAGTAGCTTTTAATATTCGTGATATGCAAACTGCTATATTTAACGCAAAATCAGTAATGTTTGCTACTGGCGGTTACGCTCGTGCTTATAAGATAAACTCAAATGCGCATGCAAATACAGGTGATGGACTCTCAATAGTAGCTCGTCATGGACTTCCCCTAGAAGATATGGAGTTTGTTCAGTTTCATCCATCAGGTCTTTCTGGAAATGGTGTTTTAATCTCAGAAGCTGCTCGTGGTGAGGGTGGAAAACTCTTTAACTCACTAGGTGAGAGATTTATGGAAAAATATGCTCCAAACGCTATGGAACTTGCATCTCGTGATGTTGTTAGCCGTGCTATTTTAAATGAAATAAGAGAGGGTCGCGGTGTTGGCCCTAGAAAAGATGCAGTCTTTATAGATGTGACGCATTTGGGTAAAGATATCATTATGCAGAGGCTTCCTGAGCTTCGTGATTTAGCTCTAACATTTTTAGGGCTCGATATGATAAAAGAGCCTATCTTAATCTCTGCTACTGCGCACTACTCTATGGGTGGTATTCCTGTAAATATTGCAGGAAATGTTCGTAAAAATAATGATGAGTTTGTAGAGGGTTTTTATGCTGCTGGTGAGTGTTCTTGTGTCTCTGTTCACGGTGCAAATCGTCTTGGCGCAAACTCTGTTTTAGAAGCCCTACTCTTTGGTCGTTTTGTTGGAAAAA
>JAQUFE010000040.1:0-13246 GCA_028684815.1 Sulfurimonas sp. | reverse complement strand
AATGATGAGTTTGTAGAGGGTTTTTATGCTGCTGGTGAGTGTTCTTGTGTCTCTGTTCACGGTGCAAATCGTCTTGGCGCAAACTCTGTTTTAGAAGCCCTACTCTTTGGTCGTTTTGTTGGAAAAACAATGGTATCTGAGATAGATAACATTGAACTTCGTGTTGCTACAAAAGAAGATGCCAAAAATGCACAAGCAGAGATAGACTTTATCCTAAACAACAATGGTGATGAGACTGTAACAGGCTTAAGAGATGAACTTCAACAGTGCATGACTGATAATGCTGGTGCCTTTAGAACTGGCGAGAGTCTTGAGATTGCAATAGCAAAAGTAAAAGAACTTCATAAAAGATTTAAAAATATCCGCATAAAAGATAAATCAAAACTCTTTAACACTGAACTTCAAGAGGCTATAGAGTTTGGTCATATGCTTGACTACTCAGCATTTATAGTAGAGAGTGCAATTGCTAGAAAAGAGAGTCGTGGTGCTCACTATAGAGAGGATTTTGAGTCTCGCGATGATGAAAACTTCTTAAAACATACTATGGCATACATGGATGATAAGGGTGACATTAGACTTGATTATATGGCTGTTAAGCTTGGCAAACATGAACTCAAACCAAGAACATACTAAGGAGAACTTATGAGTACACACAATATAAATACACAAAAAGTAAACTTCAAAGTATTTCGTTTTAATGCTGATGTGGATTATCTTCCATACTATGAAGACTACACTATGGAAGTGACTTCTGAAGAGGTTGTTTTAGATATATTAAACAGAATCAAATGGGATTTAGATGGTAGTTTTTCATATCGTAGAAGCTGTAGACACGGAATATGTGGGGCTTGTGCTATAAAGCTAAATGGCCGTGCAACTCTTGCGTGTAAAGAAAATATGAACGATATGATTAAACTTTTTGGAAATGATATCACTTTAGAGCCACTAAGCATTAAGCGAGCAGTAAAGGATATGATTATAGACAAGGCTGATTTTTGGCAAAAACATGATGCCGTCAAGCCATACCTTATCTCTGACATTGATGAGTATCCAGAACATGAACACTTAGTATCACCAAAACAAGCTGAAGAGCTAGACGATGCAGACCTATGTATCCAGTGTGGAGCTTGTCATTACGCTTGTCCAGTAGTTGAGATTAATGATGAATTTTTTGGTCCAGCAGCATTTGCTAAAGCCTATAGATTTGAAGCAGATGTTCGTGATGAAGCTGGTACAGAGAGACTGACAGAGATGCACAAAGAGGCTCAAGGTGTTTGGGATTGTGTCAAATGTTTTGAGTGTGCTGAGGCTTGTCCAAAAGATATAAATCCTATTGGCAAGATTACAAAACTTCATCTTATGTTATTTGACAAAGGTCTTGCAACTTCAACTGTAGCTTCTCGTCACGCAGTTGGGTTTAAAAACTCAATCGCTAAGCACGGTATGCTTGATGAGGGTACTTTAGTTCTCTACTCTGAGGGTCCATCTATCATAAAACATATCCCAGTAGCTCTGCAAATGTTTAGAAAAGGTAAGATAGTTCTTCCTTGGAATATGCCAAAATCAGACAACTTAGATGAAATTCAAAAACTTGTCAAATCATCATCAACTGCAAAGTTCTAGGAGTAAAATATGAAAAAATTAAAATACGCACTTTTTACAGGATGCACAGCAAAGCAGAGTACTCCAGAGCAGATGATGTCAACACTAGCAGTAGCAAAAAAATTAAATATTGAGCTAATCGAACTTACAGAAGCATCATGCTGTGGAGCTTCGCACTTGCAAGATTATGATGACTTTTTATCACTTGTACTAAATGCTAGAAATATCGCTTATGCAGAAAAACACGAGCTTACAATGGTTACTATCTGTAACACCTGTCAGCTAAACACTGCTATGACAAAACATCGTCTTGATAACAATGCCGAGCTTAAAGCTAAGGTAAATGAGAAGTTAGCAGAAGTTGGACTTGAGTATAAAGGCACTTCAAATGTTATCCACTTCCTATACGCTATCATAGATGATATAGGGCTAGATAAGATAAAAGAGATGGTTGTGACTCCACTAAGCCAGTTTAATATTGCACCATTTTATGGTTGTCACAATATCCGTCCATCTGAGCTTCAAAATGAGTCTCATAAGAGTAAAGAAAACCCTTACAACCCTACTTCACTAGATGATCTAATCATCGCTTGTGGTGGTATGAATGTTGATTATACTGAAAAAAATAAATGTTGTGGTTTTCATGTAGAGCTTCAAGCTCCAAAGACTGCATCTATCCTAACTGGAAATGCAATAGCGGGAGCAATGGATGGTAATGCTGACATGATGGTAACACCTTGCCCACTATGCCATTTAAAACTCGACACTCAGACGAAACACGCTTCTGAAGCTATTGGTCGTGAAGTAGAACTTCCAATCCTTCATATGCAACAGATGCTAGGACTTGCTCTTGGCTGCCCAGCTGATGAGCTTGGACTAAAGCACCATCTTTCTAAAGTAAACTTTGTATAAGCTTGACTTAGGAAACTTATGCCATAAGGCTATAATGTTTCCCTAAGTTGGCTCTGCGCTAACTTCAACTATAATCCTCTGCATCTAAATGCTTTTAATTTTAAAACTTAACTTTTGGAAAAATTATATATGTCAAACTCAATAAATATCATCTCATGGAATGTTAATGGAATTCGCGCAGTAGCTAATAAAGAAGCCCTCAGATGGATAGATGAACATCAACCAGATATACTCTGCTTACAAGAGATAAAAGCGCTAGAGGAGCAGATTCCACAAGATATGTTTAATTTAGACTATCAAGAAACAATAGTAAACTCAGCTACAAAAAAAGGCTATAGTGGAACTATGACTTGGAGTCGAAAGAAGAGCGATTTTAGCTCTACATGTGAACATATTGACACTATGAATGAGGGCAGGATTGTTGAGACTCACTATGAGGATATTGTACTTTTTAATGTCTACTTTCCAAATGGTCAAAGAGATGAGGAGAGATTAGCCTATAAGATGAAGTTTTATGATGACTTTTTAGACTATTGTGAGAAACTAAAAGAGGATGGCAAATCTGTCATAATATGTGGAGATGTAAACACAGCCCACAAAGAGATTGACCTTAAAAACCCAAAAGCTAACTCTAAAACATCTGGATTTCTACCACTTGAGAGAGCTTGGATAGATAAACTCATAGCCCATGGCTACATAGATACCTTTAGATATGTAAACGGCGATGAAGCAGACAGATACAGCTGGTGGTCATATCGCTCATCTGCAAGAGTTAAAAACATAGGCTGGAGAATAGACTATTTTTTCATCTCAGAAGATTTAGCTGAAAATCTCGAAGATGCCTACATACTAGACCATATAGAAGGTTCAGACCACTGCCCTGTTGGCATTAGAATTTCTATTTAGTTCATCGGAACTCTGAAATTGTTTGGGGTTTTTAGGCTTTAAGTAACACCAGCCTCGAACAAGTTCGAGGTTCCAAAAATCTCCAAATGCTTTAAAGTAACATTATCAAAGTTCATCAGAACCCCGAACTTGTTCGGGGCTTTAATAAGTACTAGCCTCGAAACATCGTGGACAATGCCATTGGTTAGCATTCTTAAAGTTCTAGGTTCCAAAAGTCTCCAAATGCTTTAAAGTAACATTATCAAAGTTCATCGGAACCCCGAACTTGTTCGGGGCTTTATGCTTTAAAGTATCTCTTCTCTACAATAAACTCGGGCTACTTAACCTTCGGTCTAAAAGCTTTTATAACTTCTTCATTTGTCTCTATATATGGACCTTCTATCAGGTCTATACAGTATGGAACTGCAGGAAATACTGCATCTAAACACTCACGAATTGATTTTGGTTTTCCTGGGAGGTTTATGATTAGTGATTTTCCTCTTATTCCAGCAGTCTGACGAGATAAAATTGCAGTTGGAACGTATTGCAGACTCACTTGGCGCATAAGCTCACCAAAGCCTGGCATCATCTTATCGCATACATTCTCGGTCGCCTCTGGAGTTACATCACGAAGTGCTGGACCTGTTCCACCCGTAGTAACAACTAAACAACACCCTGCTTCATCACAAAGCTCTTTCATCGTTTCTTCTAGTAAGCCTTGCTCATCTGCTATGCATCTATAAACTATCTCAAAATCACTCTTTAGGTACTCTTTCATAGTATCTTGGATTGCTACACCTGAGATATCTTCATATATCCCTTTACTCGCTCTATCACTTGCTGTTATTACGCCTATTTTTATTTTGCTCATTTTTATTCCTTATTTTATTAATTTTTCTAAAACTCTATTTTTGTAACTTTCAGGTGTGCTAACCAATGGCACACTCCATGATATAAGTGTGCTAGTCAATATCCTGCTTCATATTAAGGTGATAGCAGGGTCTCAAAAAGATGCTAACAAATAGCATCTTAACTATGGGTTTCTGCCACCACAATGAATTGAACCTTTTGATTAATCTATAAACTAGATTCCGTGTCAAGCACGGAATGACGGAACACTCGTCATCCTGAACAAACATTCGTCATCCTGAACAAACGAGCTGTCATCCTGAACTTGATTCAGGATCCAACTTGATAATTGTTCAGAGCATTCAACTCATTATAGTGCGTAACATTAACTAGTCTGCAAAAAATGATTTGCATTCTTTATATATGTCACAGATGCCACTTGAGTAAAAAATTCTCTCGCGCCTTCAACATCTATGATTTGGTCTTTTTCGCCTAGATAAACTTCTAGCTTTACGCCTTGTTGCACTAACTCTTCTAACTCATCTAAATCCCACTCATAGTTAAGCAACTCTTCTAACTCTTGTTTTGAACTCTTTTTTTGCTCTATGATTTTTTTCTCATAAGGCTCAAAACAGAGCTTTATAAACTGCTTCATATAGACTAGCTCACTCTTTGTGTAAGAGAGAAGTTGAAGCCTCTTAAACTTTGCATCTCTTGTTTGAAAAAAAGCAGGAGATAGAAGTTGCAGAGTATCTACTCTTTTTTTAGATGCTAGAGTTTTTTTAACATGTTCAAGTGCTTTTATAGCTCCATAACTAAAGCCAACTACTGTGTACTTTGTATCATTTACATACTCTTTAAAGAGATAGTTCTCACGCAGAAGAGAAAATCCACTAAAGAACTGCATCTATAGCTTCTTTAACATCTGACTTTGTTATGCTCTCCCTCTCAGAGAGCTTCTCTTCAACTACCCTCATAGCATCTGACATCTTCTCTATAAGAGCTTTTGTCTCTTTGTGTAACTTTGAAATAAGAGCTCCATTTTGCTCATCACTAGAGATAAGAGTGTCGCCCATGCCATACTCTTTTAACATCTTCTCTACAAGCTCTTTAGCTTCATCCAAATCAACTTTTGCACTACTCGCATGCTCGCCATATTTAATATCACAAGCTGCCATTCCTGCTAAGAGCATCTTTATTCTTGATTCTAACTCATGTTTTATAAGTGGCTCATCTGTAGTTGGAGTTAGCTTTTCATTTGAGAGCATTAACTTCTCAAAAGGTAGGTCAAAGTACGTAGCAACTATAGCTTTAGCGGCTTGGTAAGTGACTCTATAAGCTTTCTGTTTCTCACTTAGCATCTGAAGTTTTTTCTTTCCAAACATTACTTTATCTTTTACCTGATGAAAGTGATCTATATTTACTTTTTTATCATCTTGTCTTAAAGCCAGTAGTGCAGCTTCGTTTACAAGCGCAGCTAAGGCTGCTCCATTAAAACCAACAGTCATATTTGCTATTTTCATAATCTCTAAGTCATGCGGGACTCTACTTAGATATTTTTCCAGTATAGATGCTCTCTCATTTTTAGTTGGAAGCTCTACAAAGACTCTTCTATCAAATCTACCCGCACGAAGAAGTGCTGAGTCTAGTACTTCTATCTTGTTTGTAGCTGCAATGACTATGATGCCGCTTTGGTTTTCAAAACCATCCATCTCCGTTAGGAGTTGGTTTAGAGTAGCCTCTCTCTCATCATTTCTTACTCCATCTCTTTTTTTACCAACTGCATCTATCTCATCTATAAAGATGATGGAAGGTGCTGAATTTTTTGCAGCTAAAAAGAGCTCATGAACCCTTTTTGCTCCCATACCTACATAGATTTGCACAAAAGATGCACCACTTTGGTAAAAAAATGGCACACCAGCTTCATGAGCTACTGCTTTTGCTATCATGGTTTTACCAACACCAGGAGGGCCAACCAAAAGCACACCTCTTGGCATCCTAGCACCAAAGTTTTTATACCTTGCAGGTTTTTTCATAAAGTCTATAATCTCTTCAAGCTCAATCTTTACATCACTGATGCCACCAATATCACTAAACTTTACATCACTTCTCATAGCTTCAAGTGGAGTGCTCTGTATCTCAACTCTTGAGGCTCTAACTCCGCCACCCTCAACAAACCCTTCTCTCTTTTGCCACCATCTATAGATAAGTGAGGCTATGCCTAAGAACAAAACTGCGAAAAGTATATATACTATAACATTTGAGCCAGAACCAACTTCAACTTTATGGTTTATAAACATCTCAGGTTTTACTTGAGAAGATGCTATCTTATAGACATCATTATCAGTTTTTAAATATACGAAATCTTTGGTAATAGTTACATTTCTTACCGTGTGATTATCAAGAATCTTATTTGCTTCACTAAGAGTTATCATCGAAGAGTTGTCTCTAAGAACAGCAAAAAGAACCAGAGCAATAATAATAAAGGATGATAAGTAAAGCAGTATTCTGTTAGTTTTAGAGTTTGGCATGGTTAAATTCTCCTCTAATTTCATAGTCTTGTATAGTGACCCAGTTTCCTAGTAAATCCTCTTTTGAGTCAACCACTATCTTGTTAAAATGTTGGTCGTGCCCCACAAACAAAGAATCTTTTTGACTCTCTAACAAAACTTCTAAATCACCACTAAAAGCGTTTCTAAACTCTAAATTTTTTTGCTTTATAATAGACTCTAACTCATGTAAGCGTTCTTTTGCAACTCTTCCATTTACTTCAGGTTTTAGAGTTGCAGATGGAGTTCCATCACGCTTAGAATATGTAAAAGCATGAAGATGAGTAAGTGGCAAATCTCTTACATTTTTCATAGCCTCATCCCACAACTCCACGCTCTCTCCAGGATGACCTGTAATAAAGTCCGTACCAATAGCAAAGCCTTTTGATGCTAACTCTTCAAAGAGTTCCCTATCTTGCTTATAAACATTTCTTCTATTCATCAGCTTTAGCATCTTTGGTGAAGTGTGCTGAAGTGCAATGTGAAGATGCCGCTCAAGCCAGTTCTCGCCCAAAAGCTCTTTAAACTCATCTGTTATCTGAATAGGCTCAACACTTCCAAGTCTTATACGCCTAACACCACGGATTTGTGAGATTTTTTTCATAAGTGAGGCTAATGAACTATCTGTTTTTTGTCCATAACTTCCAACATTTGTACCAGTTAGGATAAACTCTCCAAAACCATTAGATGCGAGCCTTTGGATTTGCTCTAAAATCCTTGCCTCATCCATACTTCTAGCATCACCTCTTACAAAGGGAATGATGCAGTATGAGCATCTAAAACTACAACCCTCTTGTATCTTTATAAACGCCCTACTCTTACCAATAAAGTCATCAACTACAGCGTTATCTATATGGTTTAAATCTCCAGCATCGTAAAAGGGTTTTTCTTCTTGTAAAAAACCCTCTATCTTTAGCTTTTCACTCTGACCAAAAACTCCATGAACCTTACCGCTCTTTAGAAGTGATTCACCTTTTGTATGAGCACCGCATCCAGTGAGATATACCTTTGCATCTGATGTTTTTTCTACTTGACTTAAGTATGAGCGAACATGAGTATCTGCTCCATTTGTTACCGTACAAGAGTTTATAACTATCGCATCAGCTTCCGATTCATCTTGTGTTATCTCGTAGTTTTTTAGCGCTTGCATCATAACTTGTGAGTCATACAGGTTAGTTCTACATCCAAAGGTCTTAAAAAATACTTTTTTCATTTAATCTCCTTTTTTGCAAAGCTAGTTTTTTTAGCAGAGGTAAACATAATCATTTATATAACCTCATTAGTATCAAAAGGAGGCACTCTATCCTCATTTTGAATATGAAGCCTTTGAGTAGGATATGCGATAGTTATATCATCCTCTTTATTAAAAGCCTCGACAATCTCCACAGATATAACGCTTCTAAGCGTCAAAGTAGCGTAAGCATTTGTTAAGTACCATGAGTCTATAGATACACCGTTTTCTTTTATAAAGGAGAAGATTCTAGGCTCAACATTTGTGTTTTTAAGACTATACTTATTTCTAAGCTTATTTAACTGCTTTCTTGTTATATCTGTATAACCTTTGGAGTATTTTTTAACTATCTCTTTTGCTATATGCATAGCTTTTTTATGGTTTGAATCAAAAGTTATAGTAATGTGCACACCATCCCAAACGGTCTTTAGTGAAGAGTGTGTGTAGTTAGCTATCATTTGCGTAAAAACATAGTTGTTTGGAACGAAGATAACTCTTCCTGCTCTTCTGTTGTCAGTAACTGAGGTTAGCGTGATATCTTCAAGTATCGTCATGCGAAGAAGCGAGATATCCATCACATCTCCAACATACTTCATTCCACCCAAATCAACTCTTATCCTATCTCCAACATGAATACTCCCACCGATGACCACAACAAGCCAGCCAAGTATGCTCATAAACCAGTCTTTCATGGCAATAGCGATACCAGCAGAGGCAAATCCTAGTATGGTAACAAGATAGCTAGCGTTCTCTATATAGTTAAAAAAGACGATTATTATGATAAGCGTAACATTTAAAAATGTGATGATTTTATTTGTCATATAAAATCGCTCATTATCCGTTATATACTTCTTAACAATAAGTTTTAAGATAAAAAATATGAAAAATACAACCAAGACGACTACGCCTATCTTGCCAAGTTTTAAGACTTGAACTTCTATATCTTTGTTAATATTTATCTCTATAATCTCTATTCTTTTTTGGTAAACCTCAGATGCAATCTCCATAGTCTCCAAAGCGGTTTCAAATCGCTCTAACTGTTTATGTTTCTTCTCTATCTCTTTTTCATACTCATTATCTACATCTAGGATCACAATCTCTTTGTAGAGGTCTCTCTCTTTACGTAAAAGATTTATAAGTTGAGTTAGCTCATCTTTTCTCTTTATATAGTCATTAAAATCAGAACTTAGAGTCTTAATAAGTGAGATGCCAGTAAAGATATCAAAAGGATTCGTAATACTCGAAGTCTCCTCGATATTTGGCGGAGTTATAAGAGTTGAAAATGGCGCACTATCTTTTTCTTTAAATTTTTCTATCTGTATAGTTAAAATCTTCTCTTTTGAGATAATCGCATTTAGCTCATCTTCTTCACTTGGAGTCTTCGTTTTTTTATCTTTTAAATATTTTATACGCTCTTTTATCTTCTGTAGAGACTCTCTAACATCAAGTGAGGTAAGATAAGATGCATAACTCTTTGTCCAAACCCTCTCTTTAGATATCTCCTCTTCTAACTTTTTTAAACTACTTAAATGCTCAGAGATTTTCTTAACTCTTTGTTGCTCTTTGTCTTGTTCTATTTTTAAGAGCTGCTCTTTGCTTAACTTCTCAGTAGGCTCAGACTCTGCAAAAACAGTAGAGCTAAGTAGTAAAAACAGAAAAAAGATTATCTTCATCTAAACATCTCCAAACTTATGCAAAGCTTGCATAATCACACTTGGCTCTATATCATTTTTAATCTCAACCTCGCCGATGCCTTTTGCTAATATAAAAGTTATACTCTCATCTAAACTTTTTTTATCTAAGAAAAATGAATCATAAAAACTATTTGCATTTTTTATCTTATATGTTGTTGGTAAACTATATTTTTCTAAAATATTTTTAACTCTTAAAACTTCATCTCTGCTCATCAAACCAAGGCTAAGCGAGACTTCATTTGCCATAATCATTCCTATGGCTACTGCTTCACCGTGAAGAAAATCTCTGTAGTTTGTCTCATTTTCTATAACATGCGCAAAAGTATGCCCATAGTTTAGTGCGGCTCTTAGACCATGTTCTTTCTCATCTTTTGCAACTACGCCAGCCTTTGTTTGAACTGCTTTTTTTATAGCTTCTGCTAAAATATTTTTATCATTAAGGTTTGCATCTTCTAAAAAAAGAAAAAACTCTTTATCAAATGTTATCGCCATCTTTAGCATCTCAGCTACTCCAGCAGCAAACTCTCTTGGTGCTAGTGTGTTTAAAAAGTAAGGGTCTATAAAAACAGCCTTTGGTTGATGAAATGCACCTATAAGATTTTTACCATAAGAGTTATTCATTCCCGTTTTTCCACCCACACTAGCATCTACTTGAGATAAAAGCGTAGTTGGAATCTGAATAAAGTCGATACCTCTTTGGTAGATGCTAGCAGCATATCCCGTCATATCGCCAATAACACCGCCGCCAAAAGCTATAAGCATCGATTTTCTGTTAAATCTATGGTTAAAGAGTGATTCTAAAACGTTATCTATACTTTGCTGGTTTTTATACTCTTCTCCATCACTTAGAGTTATGATATAAAGCTCTTTTGCACTGATAAAGCTCAAAAGATAGGCAAGATGCAAACCTGCTACTTTTGGGTTTGTTACAATAGCTACTTTTGTGTCAAAATGGATTTTTTTAAGGGTGTCTATGCTTATATCATAGGAGTTATCAACGGTTTTTTTAAGGGGAATATTTACTTGCATCAGCTATCCAAATTTTTAATTATCTAGGATAGATAATACTTTAAAAAGAGTAAAAAAGAGCTAAATCATCCCTCTATTGTTGAACAGGTAAAAATATTTGGTGGTAATCGTCCAATTTATAATATAACTTTTCGCTATCCGTTGATAAAAGTGAGTAACTTCTTCTCTTTTTGACTTTTGGAGTAAATGGCAAGATATGAACAAAGTTCTCTTTTTTTCTAAGTTCTCTTATAGGGTTTTCATTCTCTTTAATAACTTTAATATTTTTAGAAAAAATCTCTGCTAGGTTATTGTAATGTTCGATAATTTGATCTTTTCCCTCATCATGCTCATTCATATAGCTATAAATTTCCAAGTTAAATCCCATCTGTTCAGAAATATCAAAAATGGTAGAAGAAATCTTCTCCAAATCTCTGTTATTAGTTAATATGATAGCCGCATCTTTTACACTAGAAAAAGATCTATCTGAGAGCTTAAGCACTGGAACATGTGACTCATAAAGGGTACTTCTAGTGTAATAATTTCCAAACATTTCAGATGAGACAATAACCAAACCTATATGATAAGATTTTATGTCACTGTAAAAAGTAGCTCTTAAGTCTTTTGATTTATACTCTATATCTACAATGATGTTTTCATCTCTATACTCTTTTATATATTGAAGAGTTTCTATATGACTAGGATTTACTACCTTAATAATCAGGTTATGTTTAAACTTTTTATGTGCAAAAACAGCTCGCCTTATCATCTCTTTAATGGTACTTGAGTTTACTAAAGACATATCTACATAGAGAAGAATGTTTGAGCCAAATGGTTCAGGAAACTGCCCTAGTTCCCTTTTAATAGCTCGATAAACTGACTTTAAAACTGCAGGCTCACCAACTAAAACTAAAAGGTCGTTTGGCTGAATCATCCTTCTTCTTGATGGCATCAGAAGTTTTCTGTTTCTATAAATGGCAACTATGCGCCAGTTTTTCTGCTCTATCACACCAATATGTCTATAAACAAAAGAGCTTCCAAATGGAACTAAAACTTCCATTATTTCGCCCTCGCCGATTCCCACATTTTGTGCTATTACTGGAACATTTGGTAAGTAGTCAAGAAGTCTTGAAGCTAAAATCTCATTTGAATTAACCAAAATAACATCAGAGTCTTCATTATGCATATCCCATTGATTTAGGACAATAACACGAAGATTTTTTTTGACAATTCTTATATTTTTGATGGTATTTTCAGTATCTAGTTGACTATCCATTGCGATAATAATTTGAACAAACTCCATCTTTAAGAGGTTTGAGAGTTTGTAAAAGCTAGTAGGATCAAACTCATAAAACTTAAAGCGTGCAGGATTTACCTCTTCATACTCTTTCGCTTTGAGTTCTATTACATAGTAGATATTTTCACTTGTGTATGTCTCAATAACTCTTTGTATAAAATGTTCACCCGTACTGCCATCACTAATTATCAAAATTTTTTTCAAAACAGACTCTACTTTTTAAATTTTTGCCATTATATCATTTTAAAACTCTACTTAACTTACTATCGCTACGCAAAACCACATATCATTTTAGGCAAATCCGATGAATCAATATCCTCAATATATCTCCCCACACTTAAGGGACATTTTGTCTTTTTAATTGGTTATTTAAAATAACACAACACTGTGTCCAGATAACGACTGATTTAAGTATAAAAGGACACAAATAATTTAAGTATAGTAATAAAACAGATAAAAAATATGACAATTTGTCATAAAGTTAGCTATATTTTCAGTTTATAGAGGACATATTACATGTATCTTTAATAATTATATTAGTAGCTGTTTGTGTTATAATGTTCCTTGAATGAATAGTTATATCCAAGAAGCCACATTATTTGGAAATTTGAATATGCCTATTTTGAAAAAAATTGGTAAATATTTAAAAAGGAGGATTTAATGCTTAAGTTCAAAAAGATTAAATTTGTAAGTTTTTCTATGGAATTAAGAACATGTGAAAGATGCGAAGAGAGAGTTCGCGAAACAGAAATTTGCGACACATGTTATTGTTGTACAGCTTGTTGTGCTTGTTAATTATATGAATTAAGGAATTTGTATGAAATTTTTTAATGTGGTAAAAAAAGTTACAAAAAGTGCAGTAGATATTCTTGGTTCAGTAGCTGACAAAGCTGCTGAACAAAAAGCAAAAGCAGAAAAAAGACAAAGAGAAGTGATGGTTCATAAAAATGACAGTGAATTAAAAGACCTTGCAAGTGAAAGTGGTATCAATGGTATGGCGGCAAGAATAGAATTGAAAAAAAGAGGAGTGTAAAATGCCAGAAAGAAGAACAAAGGATGAAACTAGAAAAGGCTTAATTGAAATAGGTGAAGAACCTGGCTCAAAAGAACTTGAAAAACTGGTAGAAGAAATCTATGAATATGAAAAATCATCACAAGAGAGAATAGAAGAAGAGCAAAGAAGAAAAGCAGGCTTGTAAAATATAAACTCAAGTGATAT
>JAQUFE010000083.1 GCA_028684815.1 Sulfurimonas sp. | reverse complement strand
GACTTTAAAACTATCATATTGGCATCTGGATATTTTTTTATAAATGAGTATATTTCATCTTCTAAAAGCTGAGTGACATCTTTGTTTGTCTCATCAGTAATTATTCTGTTTCTTCCATCTATCTCTATCACACTTATCCTCTCTCTTGGGGTTCCAAAAATAGGCGCTTCAGGACAAAATGGGATTATCTCATAATCTTTAAAAGCTTCAACTATTTCTGTGCTTTTTTTAGTTGTTCCATCGTAACGACATAGATGCCCAAGCAAACAAGCTGAGATAACTATTTTTTTACGCATTAACATATAATTACGCTTTTTATCTCTGTCATCTCTTCTATAGCAAACCTTGGACCTTCTCGCCCGACTCCACTAAATTTCACACCGCCGTATGGCTGTATATCAAACCTTAAAGTAGGGATATCATTTATCACAACTCCACCAGCTTCAAGCTCATCTATGGCTCTTTTTATAAGATCTAAACTATTGGTAAAGACAGAAAACTGCAAACCAAAAGGCGAACTATTCATGCGAGGCAGGGCATCATCAAAACTCTCAACTCTTATAAGTGAGACAATTGGCGCAAAAACTTCCTCGCATACTATAGCCATATCATCTCTAACATCAGCCATCACACAAGGATGAAAAATTCTTCCCTCGCATTTTACTTCAAGCAAGGGTTTAGCTCCCTCTTTTATAGCACTATCTACCCACGCGTAAGCTCTTTTTGCCGAGTCATCATCTATGAGTGGACCTAAAAAAGTATCATCTTCATAGGGCGAGCCAACTTTTAGCTTGCTTGTCTCTTTTGCCATTTTAGATGCAAACTCATCATAAACTTTAGCATCTACGTAGATTCTTTGAAGTGAGATGCAGACTTGTCCTGAGTTTACAAAAGCGCCATAAGCACAACGCTCTGCAGCTAAATCCAAATCAGCACTTGCATCTATGTAGGTAGCTGCATTTCCGCCAAGTTCAAGTGAGATTTTTTTAATCCCAGCGCTTTTTGTGATTATCTCTCCTACAGGAACTGAACCTGTAAAGCTTATAACACGAGGTATATCACTACCTACAAGTGCAGCTCCAACCTCTGCATCGCCGTAAACCACACTTAGTGCATCTTTGATGGCAAACTCACTCTGGATAAAAAGCTTTGTAAATTTAAAAGCTGTAAGTGGTGCTTCTGGAGTTGGTTTTAGTACAACTGCATTCCCAGCAACAAGAGCAGGAGCTAGTTTATGAGCGGCTAGATTTAGTGGAAAGTTAAAAGGAGTGATAGCAACCACAACACCAGCTGGCACGCGGTTAAAGTAAGCGATGGTTTTTTTGCCACTACTCATAGCATCTGTGTTTATAGTCTCTCCGTGCATAGTTCGCATAGTCTCAGCACTTAGTCTTAGCGTTTCAACGCATCTATCAACCTCTATGCGAGAGAAGTGTATCGGCTTTGCCACTTCATCAGTTATGGTTTTTGCCATCTCTTCTTTTATGGCTTCAAGCTTGTTTGCAACATCTAACATCCAGTTGCATCTCTGTGCAAGAGTCGTTTTTTTAGCAACTTTTGCCGCTTCTTTTGCGATAGTTAATGCTTTTTTTGCATCTTCTGCACTACAGATGCTTGACTCCGAGACTTCATCCCCACTATATGGACTTCTTCTTTGTTTGTAAGCTTTACTCTCGCTCTCTTGCGAGCCAAAAAATATATTTGCCCTCATTAAAATCCCTTAGAAGTTTTATGAAAAATTATAACATATATACTAAAGAGTTAAGTTGTGTAGCATCTCTATCTCAAGGGGTGTAACAATAACAGCATCATAAACAAAATCAACATCAAGAGAGTTTTTTTTCAAAAAAGTATTGCCTGTTTTTATAAGCTTTCTTAGTTTACTCGGAGTTATATTTTGTACAGCCAACTCATAATCAAGCCCACTCTTTACCTCTATAAAGTGCAAAACATTCTCTTTTGAAGCTATGATATCTATCTCGCCAAATCTTGAGTAGAAGTTTCTCTCTACAATCATAAAGCCATTCTCATCAAGATATGCACAAGCTCTATCTTCTGCTAAGTTACCTTTGGCTCTACTCAAATGTTTACAACCTCAACTTTTATGCTCTTAAATGCAGCGGTAAGGATAAGCTCATCACACTCATCTCCAAAGAGAGCGTTGATTTTAGACTCGGCGTGATGGAAGGTTGTAAAGAGTGTTTTTGGTTGGACTTTGTCTGTAAACTTTACACTTAACGGCGATGTTTGTCCATACTTTGATTTTAAGATAACCTTCTCGCTCTTAAAATCATCGGCATCTCCCTCATTTACCAGCAAAATATCCTCACTATATCTCTTATTTAATGATTCACTTCTTTTTGTTTGTGAAGCGTTGTTATAGTGAGTTAGTGCTCTTCCTGTTGTAAGATGGTAGCCCTTAAGGTTTTTGTTGATTATCTCCTCTACCATCCCACGGAGCTTATACTGATGATAGAAAAATCGCCCTAGCCCATTATCAGTTCTAAAGTCTAGCTGATGGAGTATCGGAGTATCTTCTGTATGGACTGGCCATTGAAGCCCTCTCTTTCTATGTCTCTCTAAACGAGTATAATCAGCTCCGCTAAATCTTCTATATGCGACTTCACGAACCTCATCCCAAACATCTTTTGAGCTCTTGTAGTTAGCACTTCCGCCCATTTTATTATCTAGCATCTGTAAAACTTTCCAGTCATCTGGCAAGTCGCTCTTTACAAGAGGTTGAGAGAGATGGAGTCTTCTCATAGCGTTTATATATACGCCTGTTTTTTCATAAGCTGATTTTACGCCTATAACAATGTCCGCTCTTTGCGCTATCTCTGTCATAAAAAGTTCTTGAACTGCTATGAGTTCTAAATTATCTAAGGCTCTCTCTATCTTGTTAATATTTGGATGTATATGAGTTATATCTTCGCCCATATTTAGCAGAGCTTTTATCTTACCATCAAGCATTGCATCTACGAGTTGTGGTGTCATAAGTCCGACTTCTTTAGCATCTTGATAGTCTGGTTCGTAGTATGGAAGCATCCCCATATCACAAGCCCCTTGAACATTGTTTTGTCCGCGAAGTGGCATAAGTCCAACCCCACTTGCTCCAATATTTCCAGTCATAAGCGCTAAGTGAGTTATTGCCATAACTGCGTAAGAGCCATCTATATGCTCAGTGATGCCAAGCCCCCAAAATATCATAGACCTCTTAAGCGCGTACTCACGAGCCACTTTTGGTATCAGCTTTGCTAAACTCTCATAACCCTCAACACCATTAAAATAATTTGGATTTGCAAAAGGATCATTTAAAATCATCTCTTTAAACTCATCAAATCCCTCAGTCCTATCTGCTATAAACTCCTCAGAGTAAAGCTCTTCATCTATAATAACAAAGGCGAGCATATTTAGTACAAGCAGATTTGCTTCATGAGGCATAATGGCTTTATACTTTGCAAATCTATGAAGTTTTATCTCTCTTACATCAAAAACCGCCAAGTTATCATGCTTGCGTGCTACATCAAGGATGCGGTTTGAGATGATGGGATGAGCTTCAGTTGTGTTTGAGCCTATAACAATCATAAACTCTGTGTTATATATATCGTTGTAAGGATTTGTAGCAGCACCTTCGCCAATAGTTGTTCTCATACCTTTTAGTGATGGAGAGTGACAGACTCTAGCACAGTTATCAACATGAGGAGATTTTAGTGTTTGGCGAGTAAATTTTTGAAAGATATATGAGCTCTCACATGATGTTCTAGCCCCACCTATAGAGCAGACACTCTTTTGCCCATGTTCCTTTTGAATCTCTTTTAACTTTATTGCTATGGCTGTAGTAGCACTCTCTAAGTCTGTTTCATACCAAACATCATCAAGAGAAGTTAGAGATGAAAAAATAGCATTTTTGATGTTTGGATTTTTTTCCAAGAAGGATTTTTTTATGCGTGGAACTTTTAATCTATCCTCTGCATCTACAAAGTCAAAACCATATTTTCCTTTGATGCAGAGCTTTCCTTGTGAGACAACTCCATCAGGATGAGCGAAGATATTTTTTATCTTGTTTTGTTTTACATCTACATTGGCAGCGATATCGCAACCAACGCCACAATAAGTACAAACGCTATCTATTGTCTCTATATTTT
>JAQUFE010000039.1 GCA_028684815.1 Sulfurimonas sp. | reverse complement strand
GTGAAAGCTATAGATTAAAGCAAAAAAGGGAAGCTGGATTATTAGATATTTCAGTTAAATAATAAGTGTTACGAAGTGGTGCATTTTTGCACTGCGTTTTGGTACATTTTTGGATTGCGCTTGACAAAATGAAACAATTTGAAGTTTTTTTGGATAAAAAATGCTGAGTTTGATTTAGAACTAATTATAGAGCATATTAAAACTGGCAGTTTAGAAGTAGCAAAGAAGATATTTATTGAAATAAAAAAAGAATCTAATGCCTTATATTACTTCCCAGAGAGAAAAGAGTTGTACCTGAGTTACAACAAATTGGCATTTTTAAATATAGAGAAATTATCCATAAAAGATTGAGAATAATATATAAATTGACAATACAAAAGTTTATGTAATATTAGTAGCAGACTCAAGTAGAAATTTAGAAGATATACTCTTTAAGAGATTGATAAAAAATAGCAATTTTTGCTAGTGGTGCACGCTATGCTAGTGGCGAATCAAAGTGATAGATTAAAGGTTTTGATTCAGGTTTTAAGGGTACTCTTTTTCGTCATGCCGCTGTTGGTACTTCTTGTGAAATCATTGAGATTTGCACACTACTAAAGAAAAAATAAACTCATTTTGCTATAATGCAGCCAATAATTTATAAATACAGGAAAACTAGTGATTACATTAAAAGAAGCCCTAAAGTTAAGTAAAGATGACCTTATCAAATTTAAGCAAGATCTTAAAACTAAGATAGAAGCGCGACCTGAGCTTAATGCTTATATAGATGTAAACAATTTGGGTGATGGCGTGCCTATCGCTATAAAAGACAACATCCAAGTAAAAGATTGGTCTGTTACATCTGGCTCAAACATACTTCAAGGCTATATCGCTCCATACAATGCAACTGTTATTGAGAAGATGTTAGATGCTGGTTTATCTGCTTTTGGTAGAACAAACATGGATGAGTTTGCGATGGGTTCAACTACTGAGTCTAGTTTTTACGGTAAGACTCAAAATCCTCACAGCTCAGAGCATGTCCCAGGTGGAAGCTCTGGCGGAAGTGCTGCTGCTGTTGCTGCAGGTTTAGCTATTGCAGCACTTGGGAGTGATACTGGTGGATCTATTCGTCAACCTGCAGCTTGTTGTGGAATAGTTGGCATGAAGCCAACTTATGGAAGAGTGAGCCGTTATGGTTTAGGTGCTTATGCATCTAGTTTTGATCAGATTGGTCCAATGACTCAAAATGTTGAAGATGCAGCGATTTTATATGACATCATAAGTGGTCATGACGTTAAAGACTCTACAAGTATGGAGATGAATGATAAAGTCTCAGACAAACTAGATGCAAGTAGAAAACTGACTATTGCTATACTTCCAAAACATATTGAAGGTGCTAGCGAGATAGTAAAAAAAGCTTATGAAAAAGCTATAGATGCACTAAAAGCGGCTGGACATACAATAGTAGAACGTGAGTTAATGGACGCAAAGTTTGATATCTCTGCTTACTATATAACTGCAACTGCCGAAGCTGCTACAAACTTTGCGAGATTTGATGGCATCAGATATGGAAACCGCGTTGATGGCGCTAACCTTGAAGATACTTATATCAAAACAAGAAGTCAGGGCTTTGGAGATGAAGTAAAGAGAAGAATATTACTTGGAAACTTTGTACTCTCTAGCGGATACTATGAGGCTTACTATGTAAAAGCTCAAAAAACGAGACATATGATAAAAGCTCAATATGATGAGATTTTTAAGAGTGTCGACTTGATACTCTCACCTATAGCTCCATCAACTGCTCCAAAATTTGGAGAGCTATCAAACCCAATGGATATGTATCTAAATGACTTATATACCATCAGTGTAAACTTAGCAGGTCTGCCAGCCCTCTCACTTCCTATACTAAAGTCAGATGAGGGGATGCCAGTAGGACTTCAACTCATCGCTAAAGCTTACGATGAACAGACTCTTTTTGATGGTTCCCTCTCTTTAGAAAAACAGATAAATTACAACTCTTAAAGTATAAAGGATTAATATCCTTTATACTACTTTAATCAGAAAAAAGATATATTTGCGAAATTTAAATCAGTAGCTTATTTTCTCCCCAAGAAGGCATATATTTTGACAATAGTTAAACAATATTTTAGCAAGATGAAAGGGTTTGAAAAGTCTCCTCCAAGAGAGCCATTTAAAAAAATAATGTGGTCATGGATTGGTGCATTTTTCGGAATCTTTTTTGTCTCTTTTATCCCAAAAATGATGGATTTAGGGATCATAAACAGCCTCTTTATAGTTGGATCTTTTGGTGCTTCTGCTGTACTTGTATATGGTGCTCCTCAATCAGATTTTGCACAGCCTAGAAACCTAATTGGTGGGCATCTTATCTCTGCTATTATTGGTGTGAGTGTTTACAAATTTATCAATCTTGATATCTCTATACTAGGTGCACTTGCCGTATCTTTATCCATAGTTATGATGCACTTTACTTGCACTTTGCATCCTCCTGGTGGCGGAACTGCGCTCATTGCCGTTATTGGAGGTAGAGCCATTCATGATTTGGGCTATCTATATGTGTTGTCTCCAATAGCTCTTGGAGCCTTTTTATTACTCTTTATCGCCTTAATAGTAAACAACTTTTCAAGAAATCCAAAAAGACACTATCCGAGATATTGGGTTTAAACAAAGAGCTCTTTACTTTTTTTTAACAACAAAAAAGATATAATCGGAAAATTTATTAGCACCACAAAAATACTGCATAACAAAAGGATTAGCATGAGAATTCGTAAACGCGCCTTAACATTTGAAGATGTACTTTTAGTACCACAATACTCTGAAATTTTACCAAAAGAAGTATGCCTTGAGACAAAACTCACACGAAACATAAGTCTTAAAATTCCTTTAGTCTCAGCAGCTATGGACACAGTTACCGAGTATAGAACGGCTATTGCAATGGCTAGACTTGGCGGAATCGGTATCATTCATAAAAACATGGATGTAAAAACTCAAGCAAAACAAATAACTAAAGTTAAAAAAAGCGAGAGTGGCATTATTATAGATCCTATCTATGTGCATCCTGATGCAACTCTAAAAGATGCTGAAAAACTTATGAATGAGTACAAAATCTCAGGCGTGCCTGTAGTTGATACTCATAACAAGTTACTTGGAATTCTTACAAATCGTGATATGAGATTTGAAAAAGATATGAAAAAGTTAGTGACAGAGTCAATGACAAAGATGCCTCTTGTTACTGCTGGAAAAGGTATCTCTTTAGATGATGCGGCTGATATTATGAACAAACACAAGATAGAAAAACTCCCTATCATTGATGAAGATGGACTTTTAAAAGGTCTTGTTACTATCAAAGATATCAAAAAACGCATCGAATATCCAAACTCAAATAAAGATGCTTTTGGAAGACTTATAGTCGGTGGAGCTATCGGCGTTGGGCAGTTTGAGCGCGCAAAAGCACTTGTAAATGCTGGTTGTGATGTTTTAGTTTTAGATTCAGCTCATGGTCACTCAAAAGGAATCTTAGAGACTGTAAGAAAGATAAAAGAGACTCTAGAAGTTGATATTATCGCTGGAAATGTGGCTACGGCAGAAGCGGTTGAGGCACTTATAAAGGCTGGAGCTGATGGTGTTAAGGTTGGAATCGGACCTGGATCTATCTGTACAACTCGCATCGTTGCGGGCGTTGGCATCCCTCAAATATCTGCAATAGATGAGTGTGCTAAAGCTGCACAAAAGCATGGTGTGCCAATCATTGCTGATGGCGGTATAAAGTATTCTGGAGATATTGCTAAGGCTTTAGCAGTTGGAGCATCTTGTATTATGGCTGGCTCACTTTTAGCTGGAACTGAAGAATCTCCAGGAGACACTATCATGTTTCAAGGGCGTCAATACAAATCATACAGAGGTATGGGAAGTATCGGAGCTATGCAAAAAGGCTCTACTGATAGATATTTTCAAGAGGGAACAGCATCTGACAAGCTAGTTCCTGAGGGAATTGAAGGACGTGTCCCTTACAGAGGTCCAATAGCTGGAATTGTCCATCAAATGATGGGTGGACTTCGTTCATCTATGGGATATTGTGGAAGTGCTACTATTGAGATGTTTTGGGAAAAAGCTGAGTTTGTAGAGATTACAAGTGCTGGACTTAAAGAGAGTCATGTTCATGATGTTATCATCACTCAAGAAGCGCCGAATTATCATGTTTAGTCGTGAAGTGAACAAAGTCCACTTCACTTTCGCTAGCCGCTATGGCACTAAAGCTAGCCTCTAAAGAGGCAGAATATTTTACAGAGGAATAGTTTTGAAGGAAGTAAAATATGCTGGTTTTTGGATTCGCTTTTTTGCTTCTTTTTTAGATACTCTTTTTTTAGCTCTACCAGTCGGAGTTGCTATCTACTTTTTAAGTGATGGCAACTGGTTTGACTTTTCAGAGTATCAACAAAACATAGCTTATGCCATGAGTGGAAACGCACAAAAAGCACTCGCATCTCAACCCCAAACTTCACTCAAATGGGAACTACTTTTTGAAGTCAGTGTCTTGCTTGTCACTATGCTTTTTTGGAAGAGATGGCGAGGTGCTACTCCTGGCAAAAAGTTTGTTAATATCAAAATAGTAGATGCATCTACACTTGGAGAAATTAAAAACAAACAGGCACTAACACGCTCTTTAGGCTACATCGCTTCTACTCTTATTTTACTTATTGGCTTTTTTATGGTCGCTTTTAGGAGTGATAAAAGAGGACTTCATGACCTTTTGGCTGGAACTGTTGTTATTTACGATGAAGAAAATCTTTAGCTACAAAATCACAATACTTTTTTACTAAACAATATTAATTTTTTTTATATATCTTAAGCTAGCTTTGCTAAAATTACCCAATTTAAAATATATTTATCGGAGATATTATGGACTTACAAACAAAAGCTATTCACGTTGGTTATGAAAAAGACTCTCAAAGAACTATGGCAGTTCCAATCTACCAAACAACTGCTTATGAGTTTAACAGCATAGAGCATGCTGCAAACCTGTTTTCACTAAAAGAACTTGGAAATATCTACACAAGACTTAACAACCCTACTACAGATGTTTTTGAAAAAAGATTTGCTGAAGTTGAAGGCGGAGCGGCATCTATTGCAACGGCTAGTGGAATGAGCGCTATATTTTACGCCATCATTAACGCGGCAGAAGCTGGAGATAACATTATTTGTGCAAATCAACTCTATGGCGGGACTCTGACTCAGACTACTTATACACTAAAAAGAATGGGCATCGAGACTAGATTTTTTGATGTACATAAGCCTGAGACTCTTGAAAACCTCATAGATGCAAAAACAAAAATCATCTTTTTTGAATCTCTTACAAACCCAAGTATTGATGTAGCAGACATTGAAGCTATAACTGCTGTTGCAAATAAGCATGGGATTTTAAGTGTAGTTGATAACACAGTTGCAACACCTATACTATGTCGTCCATTTGAGTTTGGCGCAGATATAGTAGTTCACAGCACATCAAAATACACTACAGGTCAAGGTTTAGCACTAGGCGGCATCATGGTTGAGAGACACAATCTCGTAGAAAAATTAAAAGGCAATCCTAGATATGCTCACTTTAATGAGCCTGATGAGTCTTACCATGGTTTGGTCTATACAGAAGTTCCACTTCCACCTTACAGCCTTAGAGCGAGACTCTCGTTGCTTCGTGATTTAGGAGCGGTTCCATCTCCTTTTAACTCATGGCTTTTTATCCAAGGATTAGAACACCTTTCTCTTCGTATGCAAGAACACTCTAAAAATGCACTCGCTCTAGCTCTGTTTTTAGAGTCGCATCCAAAGGTTATAAAGGTAAACTATCCAGGATTAAAGAGCAACTCTAACTATAAAAATGCTCAAAAGTACTTTGATGGTGGAGCTAGTAGTGGACTTCTAAGCTTTGAGGTATCTTCATTTGAAGAAGCATCAAAAGTTGTAGATGCGACAAAACTCTACTCTTTAGTAGTTAATATTGGTGATTCAAAGTCCATCATAACGCATCCAGCTTCCACAACTCACCAACAACTCAAAGAAAAAGAACTTATTGCCTGTGGAGTTCCGCAAGGACTCATCAGGATTTCTTGTGGATTAGAATCCATAAATGACCTTATTGCAGATATAAAACAAGCGTTAGAAGCCTAAAAGCTTCTAATGTTTTAAACTTTAGCCTCACTAAAATTTGTATTAAGTCCTTTTCGCTAAAATTGTACAACTATTTTATAAAGAGATACAAACTTGTCCTTAAACCTCAAAACACATATTGAACACTTCACAAACCCCCTTTACTTAGAAAGCGGTCGTATATTAGAACCTTACGACATTGCCTATGAGACCTATGGCGAGTTAAATGATGACAAAAGTAATGTTATAGTAGTTTGTCATGCACTAACAGGCTCGCACCACTGTGCTGGGTTTTATGAGGGTGAAAACAAAGCTGGTTGGTGGGATGGGCTTATTGGTCCTGGCAAAGGGATTGATACTGATAAGTATTTTGTAATCTGCTCAAATGTTATAGGGAGTTGCTTTGGTTCAACTGGCCCTATGAGCTTGCAACATCCGCATCTTGAACATTATCGCTATAAATTTCCAGTGATTACTATAAAAGATATGGTAAAAGCTCAGCGCATTTTGTTTGATAGACTAAATATCCATAAAGTTCACGCCATTATCGGCGGCTCTATGGGTGGAATGCAAGCTCTGCAGTTTGGTGTTCATTTTCCAAATTTTACAGATAAAATCATCTCACTAGCATCAACTCATGCTACGCAACCTTGGGCTATAGCATTTAACAAAATAGCTCAAGAGGCAATCCTAAAAGACCCAGATTTCAAGCAAGGCTATTACGATAGTGCTCTTATAAAAGAAAAAGGACTAGCAGGTATGGCGGTTGGCCGCATGGCTGGGCATATTAGCTTTTTATCGCATGAATCAATGGCTAAAAAATTTAATCGTGAATATAAAAGAACTGATGGACTTTACGAGCTTTTTGGTAAGTTTCAAGTTGAGTCTTACTTAGAGTATAATGGCTATAATTTCACTAAATGGTTTGATCCACTATCATACCTTTATATCACAAAAGCTATCAATATTTTTGATTTAGCTCGTGGTTTTGACTCTTTTGAAGAAGCACTTCAAAAGGTATCGGCAAAGATTCATCTTATTAGTTTTAAAAACGATATCTTATTTAAAAACACAGAGATGAAATACATTGCAGACACACTTAAATCTATTGGAAACACAAATCATAACTATATAGATATTGATAGTGATTATGGTCATGATGCCTTTCTTGTAGAGTTAGATAAATTTGAAGATTATATAAAGGAAGCCCTAGATGAGTAACGATTTTGAGACAAAACTACAAAGTGCTAAAGAGACTCTACAGACTCTTATGAACCCTGAAATCACCTTAGAAGAGAGCGTAAAAGCTTATGAAAAAGGTACAAAAGAGCTGCTAGATGCTCAAAAAATTCTAGAAGATGCAGTGCTTAAGATAAACACGATAAAAGCTAGTTAAGAGTTACAAATGAGAGCTGCTGTACTACAACTAAATGCACAAGGAATGAGTAGTACAAAGCTCTTTAACTACATCCGCATAGCACATAACAAGGGTGTTAAAGTCCTTCTTTTAGGTGAATATGTCATAAATCCTTTTTTTAAAGAGCTAGAATCTTTGAGTGCATCTATGATAAAAGAGCAAGAAAAACATCAAAGTAAAGTTTTAAAGGAACTCTCACAAACTTACAACATGACAATAGTCGCACCACTTATCATTGTAAGAAAAGGTGAGATTTTTAAGTGTGTAGCTAAGTTTGCACCCTCCTCTACTTCTTACTATGAACAACAACTGCTTATAAACTACCATCATTGGAATGAAGAGAAGTTTTTTACAAATAGACAAAAGAGCTTAAAATCGCCTCTAGTCTTTAAAGTAGATGGATTTAAATTTGCTATCATGAATGGTTTTGAGATTCACTTTGATGAAATTTTTGCCAAACTAACAAGTAAAAATATAGACTGCTTACTTCTCCCTAGTGTCTCTACTTTTGAGTCATTTGGGAGATGGAAAGCGCTTATACTCTCTCGTGCTTTTACTCACAACTGCTACATACTGCGAGCAAACAGAATAGGCGAATACATAGACAAAGAGTTCAAATGGAAATTTTACGGCGACTCACTCCTAGCATCTCCAAACGGAGAACTCTTAGAGCATCTAGGGAACAAAGAAGAACTGATGATAGTAGATATGAGCCACTCAGAAGTCGTAGATGCAAGACGAGCTTGGGGTTTTAAAGATGCAGTAAAAAGGTGTGAGAGTTAAAATTCCCACGCAATAAGCGTGGAGATTTTTTAGCCCTTAATCCCATCAGCTCTAGGTGAGAGTAAGAATGAGTAAAAGACTTTTATATAGATCATAAAAGGGATAGTCCAAACTATGGATGACCATAGATATAACTCGCTCATATACTCCTCAAAAAACGGTATCAAACTTCTCATAAGTGTTGCAACTATCATAAGTATTATCATCAGATGCGTGTAGATATTTGATGTTAGATGTCGTCCTGTGTGTATCCAGCCTATGATTATCATAACAACTAAGTAGGCAAGCCCTACTCCGCCGCTTGTTATGAAGTGTCTAAAGTGGTTTATGGAGTCCATTTTATCATCTAGTAAAGCCCAACCCATCAAAGCATAACCAGCAGAGAGCATCACAAGGATAGATGCAAGGTAGAGCACAAATGGTTGGTTTAGGATAAACTCATCTTTGAGTATATAGTCTCCAGTTATAGCTAAAATAGCCGCACCAGTTGCTAATCCTAACCATCCAAGAGCTGAGTTTTGTGGATATAATAACTCAACTAATGTAAAGAGGATAACTGCGAAAACTGCTAAGTTTGTCTTTGGTGGGCGAGACAGATAGATATCATCTATGCCTTTATCTTCCATAAGCTCATTTACTGCTTCCATATTTACCCGTCTAAGAGCTAAAAGTATAAGAACAACTATTGCTCCAAGTGCCGCTTTTAAGATAGTCATGCCATCAGTAGATGCAAGTCCCGCCTGAGATGCAAAGAACCACGTTTGTATAACAAAGATGCCAACTAGTGCATAGCCTAGAGATGCGTGTCTTTGAAGCTTGTCAAGCACTGCATCTTTTGCATACCAAATGAGCCACAAAAGCATTGCTAAGTTGAGTGCTGCGACAATATAGACGCCCAAATAGTCGATAAGCCAAAAGCTAACTCTTCCAGCTACCCAAAGCATGATGATATACTTTAGTCTCTTTCCCACAAAAGGAACCATACCAGGAAAAAGCTCAGGAATTCCAGTCGTTAAAAATGCCAAAGAACCAGCTGTGAGGATGCCAAATATCATCTCGTAAACATGCCAAGTAAGAGTGTCGTTCATAAAAGGCAAGTTTATAATGCCCGCCCAAACAAGTCCCCACAATATCATAGTGATAATCATATATGGAGCTAAAAGTAGAAAAACAGGTCTAAAACCATAGGCTAAATAGGCTGGAATATCCTTCTCATCAGGATAGTACAAATAGTGATTTGTTGCTCGTAATTTTTCTTGTTCCATTATGGTCTCCCCTCTTGTGAACAAAGTCCACCAGAAATTCCTCTCACAAAAGAGCTGTCTTTCTTTAGAAAAGCTACGCCTACGGCGAGATTTATAATTATCATTTTATCTCCAGTTCAAAAGTCGTTATTATCTCTTTATCTTGCAGTATCTTTGCACTCTGTGCGTAAACATACTCATCATCTCTTTGGTTTTGTGCTAAGTCATAGGAGAACTTTTTTACAATATGACCCGGATCTGCCTTTAGCAGAAGTATCTCATCGCTTAGTCTGATGGCTTCCATCAGGTCATGTGTGATGAAGAGTATGCTTATCTCTTTTTTACTAATCATTTCAATCAAGATACTTTGTAGCTCTTTTTTTAGCCCAATGTCTAAAGCTGAAAATGGCTCATCAAGAAACAAAAGTGAAGGTTTTACAACTAGTGCTCTAGCAAAACTAACTCTTTGTCTCATCCCTCCACTCAAATCCTTTGGAAATTTATCAAAATCGTCCTCTTCAAGTCCAAACTCTAAAGCTATCTTTTTTGATTTCTCTATGGCTACTCTTTTTTTCTCTCCAGCAGCTAAGAGTCCTAGAGCGATGTTGTCTATAACATTTTTCCATGGAAGTAGCCTTGCATCTTGAAACGCAAAGGAGCTGCTAACAAATGTATTAGTTGCACTTCCCTCTTCAACATCTAAAAGTCCAGCACAAAGATGCAAAAGTGTAGTTTTGCCTCCACCACTCGGTCCTACAACTGATAAAACTTGACCCTTGTTTAGTGTAAAGTTTATATCACGAAGTATCTCTGTAAAACCAAAGTGATGATTTAGGTTCTTTACTTCTAACTTCTCCATAACTCAACCTCTCTTTTAATCGGCTCTAAGATGATGTACTCAACAAACATCAATGAGCTTATCATGATGACCACAAGCGCTAGTGCTGTTGGAGTGTCTAACTGACTTCTTGCAACTGCCAAAGATGCTCCGATGCCATCGCTTGTAGCTAGAAGTTCTGCCATCACAACTATCTTCCACGCCATTCCAAGTCCACTAACCCACGCAGGAAATACATAAGAAAAGATATGCGGAAAGTAAACATCAAAAAACTTCATATGCCATGGAAGCTTAAAACTTCTAGCCATCTCTTTAAGGTCACCATCAAGCGTTCTTGTTCCTTGCAATGAGCCTACAAAGATGATAGGAAAAGAAGCGACTATAACTGTAAAGATAACAGTCTCATCGCCCATTCCAAACCAAATCATAGCTAGAACTATCCATGCGATTGGTGGCATCCCTACAAGTATAGTAACTATGGGGCGGCTCATCATAGATGCAGTTGCAAAGAAACCAGCAAGTAGTCCAAAAGTAGTTCCAACCACTAAAGATATACCAAAACCAATAGATGCGCGGTAAAGAGTTGTCTTTATCTCAGCTATAACACTCTCATCGCCTAGCATCGCAATTAGAGTTTGAAATGTCTCTAGTGGCGATGGTAGAACTAAGTTGCCATAGATCTGGTTTCCCATATCCCATAGAGCGATAAAGAGCAGTATGGAAGCGATAGCACCCCATCCACTCCACAAATATGCAGGAAAATCTTTTAGTATCTTTAGTGTGAACTTCATCTAATCCTCTTTATAGTAAAAGCTATCTTGTGGAAGTTTCCCACCTATTATTTTAGGGTCTTCTTCCTTTAAAACATCAAAGAAAAACTCTATTCTATCTTGTACATCAACAGCTCGTTTGCTCTTTAGGTTTACGTGAGCTATGGAGTCAGCTACTCCATCTTTAGTTAAGAGGTCTATCTCTTTTGCTACCATCTCTCCAGCTTCTTTTGGATGCGACATATACCACTTTAGGGAGTTGTCATACTCTTCTAAAAAGCGAGATATAACCTTTTTATCTTTCATGCGACCTAGAACTGCCATCCCAGCTTGTGGGATATCTCTATCAGTGTTAAAAACTCTAGCCCACTCATCTTGCAAATCAACACTTCTGTACAAATCTGGCGCTATAAGCTTGATAGGAAAAGAGTCAGTTTTACGAAGTGCTACTGAGATAGCAGGTTCTGCTAGAAGTGAGTGGTCGATGCGTCTCATGATTAGCATCTGCATAGCATCTATGGGGTTAGCCACATAAACAAGTTCAAAATCTTTTTTAGGGTCTAGTCCTTGTTTTTTAAGAAGTTGCACAAAAACGATATCTGGCATATCTGCGCGAAATGGAACTGCAATCTTTTTACCCTTAAAGTCTTTTAAGGTTTTTAGATTGTTATCACGACTTATCATCCCTAAAATTCCCCAAACAGAGACATTTAGTAGTCTTATATCTACACCTTTGTTGTTAAGGATTGCCGCTGTATTTGTAGGAACTGCAACAAAATCAACATCTCCTTTGATTACAATAGCGCGGAGTTCATCTGGATTTTTCCAAAGTCTAAACTCAACTTTTTTTGCAACATCTTTTAGTGCCTCTGTTTCTATCATGTGAAGTAGCGGATGAGATACAGATGCAAAAGGCCCAGCTATTACTATCTTCTCAAGTCTTTCTTGTGCATTTAGCGCATTAGCTGTTAGTAGTAAAAAAACTAAGAACGCATATATAAAATTTTTCATAATTTTTCCTTCGAGTATTAGGTTATCTGATATGGTATCTTTATTGATATTAATTATCATTGACATTAATCAAGATAAAATTATATTTTAAATTACCTAAATAGAAGATTATGATAATGATTATTATGTTTAATCAAGATTTAAGTTTTTCTTATCTAAGATTACAAAATGTATTTATCACTTAATGCCAAAAAGACTCCAAAAGAGCACAAGATTTTACTATTAATTAGCGCACTTATTGTAACTAGTGCACTATATGTTCTTTTAAAAGGCTACAACTATATCACTCTCTCTAATGAGATGCAACCCAAAGTCAAAGAAAAAGCCTTAGTTTTTAAGATAAATCCAACTCCATTGAAAAAAGAGATTGTCAAAAAAGAAGTAGTAAAAAAAGAGATTGTCAAAAAAGAGATTATAAAAAAACCAAAAAAAGCTTTAAAACCTATAAAAAAGGAAATCGTCAAGCAAGAGGTTAAAAAACAAGAAGTTGTAAAAGAGACTAAACAAGAGGTAGTCGAGAAAGAACCAATACAAACCGAAGTAGAGACTAAGCAAGAGATAGTTCAAGAGCTTATCCAAGAAGCACAACCAATCTTTGATGAGAAAGCTAAAGAGAGTTTTATAGCTGGACTTTATGAGGTGTTAAACGAAAACAAACGCTATCCAAAGATGGCAAAGAGAAGAAAACTAGAGGGAGTTTGTGAGGTTAGTTTTACACTTACTAAAGATGGGCATATTAAAGATGTCTTTTTAAAAAAAGCTTGTGGACACTCCATCTTAGATAGTGCAGCACTTAAGGTTGTTCGTTCTGTAGAATTTTACAAACCCGTCCCAGATAGTGTGAGTCTAACTCCGCTACATCTAAACATACCCATAAAATACGCAAGGAATTAAAGATGAATATATATCAGTTTATAGATCAAGGTGGAGTGATTGTTATCATCCTCATAGTGATGCTCGGATTTGGGCTTATTATAATGTTATGGAAGTTTTTAATCCTACTAAGCTTTATGATGAAGAAGAAGGATAGATGCAAGGACTGTATAGAAGTTTTACCAGCATTTAGTGATATCTCCATGGTTGAATTAGTGGTTCATGAGAAGATGCATTCGCTTGAGCGTGGTTTAGAGAGCGTAAAGATTATAGCTACAATCTCGCCACTTTTAGGACTTTTAGGAACTGTTATAGGAATCTATAGCGCTTTTGTTAGCATCTCTGCACATGGTTTGGGAGATCCTAGTTTTTTTGCTGATGGCATCTCAATGGCGATGATTACTACTATAGCAGGGCTAATTGTTGCCATTCCGCACTATGTTGGTTATAACTACTTAGTGAGTATGATGGACAAACTTGAACTCTCTTTTACACAAGAGATATATACCTATGTGAAGCTCCAAGATGCGTAAGAGACGACCTACAATTGCGCCAGATTTGACGCCAGTTATTGACATAGTTTTTATACTGCTCATTTTTTTTATGGTTAGCTCTGTTTTTAAAAAAGAGGAGGTGGTTCTTGCACTTAATCTGCCAAATCTAGAAGCATCCACAAAGGAGATGAAAGAGAAGAGCGTAACTATAGAGCTTAGCAAAGTAGCACTTGCAGTTGATGGAAAAATGCTTAGTTTTGAGAACCTAGACGAACTTTTTTCTACTTATGAGAAAAGCACTCAGATTCTTATACATATAGATAAAGAAGTAGAGTATGAGAGGATTATGAAGTTATTTGAGAGACTTCAAGAAAATGAGCTAACTTCATTTTCTTTAGTTGCAAAACCACACTAAAAGCTTTTGCATAGGCTCTACTTTTGTAGAGCTTTTGGAGATGCTTGTCATCTACGATATAAATAATAGACAGTTTTAATCTTCTGTATTGATATTGATTATTATCACTGTTACAAATAAAAGGGAAATAATGAGAAAGATTACAATAAGTGCGTCTCTTGCACTACTGATGAGTAACTACGCTTTTGCATCTGAAGATATGAAAGCTATAGAAGTTGTTAGCATCGCGACTAAGACGCAAAAGAGTATAGATGGAGTTGCTGCATCTGTAGATGTGATAACACAAGAAGAGATAGAGAAGATGGGGGCATCTAGCTTAGGAGAGATTTTGAGTAAAACTTCTGGGCTTGTTATGCAGTATGGAACATTTCCAAGTGCAAGTTCAAAAAGTAAATCCTCTATCTCCATCCGCGGTATGGGTGCAAATGGAACTCTTTTTTTACTAGATGGAAGGCGCTTAGCTGGAGAGGTTAAAAACCCTTATGATTTGGAGAGAATCCCAGCATCTATCATACAAAGGATAGAGATAGTAAAAGGCCCGATGAGCTCACTTTACGGCGCAGATGCCGTTGGTGGGGTTATAAACATCATCACAAAAAGACCAACTGATGAGATGAAGATAAGTTATGATGCAAGATTTGGGATGAACGAAGACTCAGATGCACAGACTACAAATCTAGCTCTAAGCATACAAGGTAAAAACAGTGGTTTTGGCTATAGCGCTTATAGTAGTTTCATAACAACTAAGCCGTATGAACAAAGAGAGCTTGCAGATAGTTACGCCAAAACTCCAAGCACAAATGTTAAGCCCTCACAGCATCCAAACCCTGCTGTAAGAAATGTAAAAAATTACTATGCTGTTGATACAACTTTTAGAGAAGATAGTGAAATCTACACCTTAGGCACAAGACTCACTTATGATTTTACGAATGATTTAACAATGGGCATTGATGTAAACTACTTCAAAGAAGAGAGAGATGGTGTCTATATAGGCTTTGCTCACCCAGCTAAAACTGCCCCAAACCCTACTCCAATTTTTAACACTCCTGTAAATTCTCACGATGAGAACAACAGACTTGACCTTAGTGTAGATGCCGAGTATGCACCTACAGATGCACTAAATATAAAGGCAAGAATCTACAACTCTAAGTATGAAAAGAGAAATACAACTACTGCAAAGTATTGGTTTGATCTTAGTTATCCATCAGAAAATGCTTCTGCAAATGCTGCTATGAATGCTGATGTTGATATAACAGTCTATGAAGCATCTGCATCTTACCTCGCAACTGATGCGCATCTCTTAACTGGTGGAGTTGAGTATAGAGATGAGAAGAGAAAATCTTCTGTTTTTACTAACAATATTGGCATGACTGAGAAAAAGGTTCACTACAAATCTATCTACTTACAAGATGAGTGGGAAGTGAGTGAGGAGTTCAACACAATTTTCGGTGCTAGATATGAAGAGATTAGTAACGCTGAGGACAAACCTACTTTTAGAGTTGGAGGTATCTATGAGTTTGATAAGTTAGCAAAGCTAAGAGCAAACTTTGCACAAGGCTTTAGAGCTGCAGACATTAGAGAGTTATATGTAAATATGAACACTCCAAATGGTCCTCAAAGGGGTGCTGAAGTGTTAGGTTATAACTTAAAACCAGAATCAACAGATGCTTATGAGATAGGACTAGGTGGACGAGATAAAAAGTTCAGTTATGACCTTGTCATTTTTTATAACAAAATAACAAATAAAATCCAGCAGATAAGAAACAAGAGTGGCATCTATACTTATGAAAATGTCTCAGATGCAAATACTAAGGGTTTAGAACTATCTTTTAGCTACCTACTGCTTGAAAACTTGAACTCGCAATTTGCTTATAATGAACTAAAAACTGAAGATGAAAAAACAAAAAAAGATCTTGAGTTTAACCCAGATAGAACCTTTATGCTAAGTTTTGACTATCAAGCTACAAAAGATTTAAATCTTGGGCTAATTGGGAGATATATAGGAGAGCAGCACTACACAAAAGTTATAAACGAAGGCTCGCCATCTCAAATGTCAATCCCTAATAGTAAAACAGATGCTTACAATCTTGTAGATATTACTTTTGGTTACAAAATAGATAAGAGATTAGAGCTTTATGGCGGAGTTAACAATCTTGGAGATAGTGGTGTAGAAGACGAACTAGGCTCAAATGTAGGAAGATACTATTTTGCAGGTATAAGAGGTAGTTTTTAAAAACTTTACTGCTCGTTCTTTTTGAACGGGCTTTTTTTCTCAGATGAGAATAAAAAGTCCTTAAATATGAGGGACACTCTTCTCTGGCTCCCATGCTCCGCACCTCTCTCTGGCTCCCATGCTCCGCGTGGGAGTTTATATATAGACGAATGATTATATACATATGAGTTCCAACGCAGAGCACTGGAACTAGTAAATAAGTTTCATCAATAGTAGTCACATCGTTTTATAAGTTTAAATTTTCTAAGTAAAGAGAAAGTCAGTGATTCTATCAAGGTGCTAATATATTGATTTCTCTGGCTCCCATGCTCCGCGTGGGAGTTTATATATAGACGAATGATTATATACATATGAGTTCCAACGCAGAGCATTGGAACTAGTAAATAAGTTTCATCAATAGTAGTCACATCGTTTTATAAGTTTAAACTTTCTAAGTAAAGAGAAAGTCAGTGATTTATCAAGGTGCTAATATATTGGTTAGAAGAGTATAGACTCATCTAAAAAAATGAGTCTATATGAAAATTAAAACAAGGGAATTTTTATATATCAGCACAAATTAGGAGGCTTGTACTCTTCAAAGACATATAAAAGTAGGCGTAAACGCAACACTATCTCTAGCGCCATCATATACATTTACTATTTTTGCAAAATTATTATTTTTCTATACCATTTAACTCCTTATAAAATTTATTTTAAGCTCTCTAACAAGGCTTGCCACTAAGTTCTTTTATGGATTGTTTATTGTTTAACTCAAACATTTTTTTCCTCTAAAAACTTACTAAATTCTGCTTCTACAGAGCTAGTTCCCCGTCTTGTACAAATTAAAGGAATGCTTTGCTTTTTAGCAGATTTTTTAAAATAGCTCATGGTATTGTGCTTTAAAAAATCCGTTAACATTATTATCGCATCCGTATTTGTAGGAATAGTTTTGTGTGAAGTAGAGTTTTTTCTTGAATCCCAGTGAGTTGTTTGAGTTACACCAAGAGACTTCAATAACGCAGTTATAGCATTAACCTTGTCACCACCAATAAGTAATACTGACATCTTAAAAATCCTTTTTGATAATTGTTATTAAAATAATACATGAATAAAACTTAAAGTATTATTATATTGATAATTAATATCATAATACTACTTTAAAATTTTCTACACTTACTTTTTGCAATTTATTTTTTTATAAATAGTTGCTTTACTTGTATTTCATATCTGTATAGTATGGTTTAATTATGATTGAATGCTCTGAACAATTAGTAAGTTAGATCCTGAATCAAGTTCAGGATGACGTGTGTCCTGTCATTTTATTATTAAGTTCTATACTGAATTAAGCTCAGGGTGGCGCATATTCCGTCATTCCGTGCTTGACACGAAATCTAGTTTATTGATTATTCAGAACGTTAAATTATCAAGTAGAAATTTATCAGGATTCTCGGAAGCGATGCTTTTAGCAATACTAACCATGGTATTCCTTTCGGCTTTGAAGTTTAGATGACTTTAGGATGCAATGCTTGCATATAACGGAGTATCCGGACACCCATGTCGTTTGAGTTCGGACAGTTTAAAAAGAGATATTTTCTGTAACAGTATTTTAGCATAAAGTGTCCGAATGCTTTTTTAATACTCGTCACTTTTGA
>JAQUFE010000009.1 GCA_028684815.1 Sulfurimonas sp. | reverse complement strand
CTCTCTTTTTATCTCATGTCTTAGGTTATCAATAAACTGCTCAACTTCATCATCTTCCACCCAACCAGATAAATCTCCATAAAACTCATCGATGCTAGCTTGCTCAATAAGAGGGATTTTTGATTGTAAAAACTCATGAAGTTCATGTGAGAGTTTTTGATATAGAGACATATTTGGTGCTTTTATGATGAGATGCGGACAAAGCATCAAAGCCTCTCTTATGGTCATAGCGGTTTTAATCCCAAAAGAACGAGCCTCATAAGATGAGGTAGTAAGAATCCCACGAACTCTTCCATCCGCATCCACAAAAGCATTTATATCATCACTCTTCTCATAAGTTTTATAAAAAGTGCTAACAAAAGAGCCAGAGTTCTCAAGGTTTACACTCTGTTTCTTAGCCTCTTTTGTAAAAATCTGAGCATCACTCCTCCCACCAATAGCCACAGGTTTCCCCTCCAATGATGGATCAATTATGCGAACAGCACTTACAAAAAAGCAGTCTATATCTATATGTATTTTCATAGTTAGAATTATAGGGGATTTTAAATAAAGAAGTTAAAAATATGGCAGCTTGTCAAAAAAAGTGGTAGCGCAATGCTTACAAAAAAGCATTTAAGAAGAGTAGAGAAATTTTGTTTGAAAACTTAGATATTCGTTTGCGGAGAGATTATGCTATTATCACTAATAAATGAACTCTCTGATTAAGTATAAACTAGATTTCGTGTCAAGCACTAAATGACGGGACATGCGTCATATTGAACAAATAAATCGTCATCCTAAACTTGATTTTGGATTCAACTTAATAATTGTTCAGAGTATTCAATTACAACAAATAGAGGTCAAACATGAAAAAAAGAACTAAAATTATAGCTACCGTTGGACCTGCATCTGACTCTCTTGAAATTATAGAAGCACTTATCTTAGCTGGTGTTAATGTTTTTCGCCTGAATTTTTCGCATGGAACACATGAGTATCACTATGAAGTTTTACAAAAAATTCGCCAAGCTGAAAAAAATACTGGGCTCTTAACTGGTGTTTTGCAAGATATCAGTGGCCCAAAGATTCGTGTGGGTATGATTGATGAGCCTTTTAAACTTCAAGAAAATGACACTGTAGAGTTTGTTGCAGAGGAGATAGTCGGCGTGCAGCTTAGTGAAAATAGCTACCGCACTTGTATCAACAAACCCTCTGTTTTAAAGCAGTTGAGCGTAGGTGATTATATATATCTTTATGATGGGATGATTCGCACTAAAGTCATTGAAGCTTCTGCTCTTAGCGTGAAGGTTATTGTGGAAAATAGCGGAATGCTCTCTTCAAGAAAGGGTGTAAACTTTCCAAATACTCGCCTAAGTATTGAGATAATTACCAAAAAAGATAAAAAAGATATGCTTTGGGGCGCTCAAAATGATGTCGATTTTATGGCTATCTCTTTTGTTCAAAATGCTTCAGATATGATTCAAGCAAGAGAGATTTTAAAAGAGTATGGCGGTAGAGCGCAACTCTTTGCAAAGATAGAAAAGTTTGATGCTATTGAGGATATTGACGCAATTATAAAAGCGAGTGATGGCATCATGGTTGCGCGTGGAGATTTGGGCATTGAGGTGCCTTTTTATGAAGTACCAAGCCTACAAAAAATGCTTATAAGAAAGGCAAATGAGGCAGCAAAACCAGTGATAACTGCAACTCAGATGCTACTCTCTATGACAGAGAAAGATAGAGCAACTCGTGCAGAGATTAGCGATATCGCCAATGCTGTTTTAGATGGCACAGATGCAGTTATGCTCTCAGAAGAGAGTGCAATGGGGCACAACCCTGTTTTAGCAGTAAAAACCATGTTTGAGGCGATTCAAGGAGCAGAAAAAATCTACTCTTTTAATGAGTTTAAAAAATTTAAAGTCATAGATGCAGCAGATAGTGTAAATCAAGCGGCTGCAAGACTATGTGAAGATGTGGGCGCATGGGGGATTATTGCGCTTACGGCTTCTGGTACATCTGCTAGAAAAATAGCAAGATATCGTCCTCGTAGAGATATTTATGGTGTAACACATGACATAAAAGTATCAAGATTTTTAACTATGTGCTGGGGTGTTGTTCCCGCTTTTTTAGTTAAGGGAGACTCTTTGGATCAGATGCTAGCTGAGCTAATGGTGCTAGGCTTTGATAGAAAAGTTCTTCATCTTGATAAGAGTTATATATTAACAGCAGGTGATCCAATAGGTGTTGAGGGCTCAACAAATATGATACGAATACTAAGAGCTCGTGAAATGGAGCATTTTCTTTCGTTAAAAGATGCTTAGCTTCCCCTCGTTCCCAAGTTTCACTTGGGAGTGTGTATATCAATGACAATAGAAATTAGAGTATGAATTCCCAAGTGAAACTTGGGAACTAGAAGAAAACTAATAGGCATATATACACTCCCACGCGGAGCATGGGAGTGAGACAGAACTTTCCCCTCGTTCCCACGCTCTGCGTGGGAATGCATATAACCCCCCCCCCTCGTTCCCACGCTCTGCGTGGGAATGCGTATGAATCTAAATGGATAGCTTTTAAAAATTTAGTACTTTAAACTAGTTGTAGTTATGATGCCTTATGAGAAAAAAATCAGATATTTTAAAAAATATGCCAAAGTCCATCATTATTGAGAGTGATGGTAAGGTAGTTGTTGGTGTTTATGGTGGCGAAAAAAGCTTAAAAAAATTAAGGTATCAAAGATTAAAAGATATCTTTGATGCTAAGGCTTACAAGAAGCTAAAAAAGCTTAAGAAAAAAAAGTCTAAGAGTAGTGTCATCAGCTGGGATGGGCGAGAATATGAGGTTTACTTTAAATCTGATGTTTTTTACTTTTATGATATTACCCCTTACTTTGAAGTTGAGTCAAAACTAAAACAGAGTTTGGGTGAGCTTACTTCTAAAAAAGAGGAGCTTCAAGCGGTCTTTGATCTTGCAGCAAATGGCATCTCTATCTTAGATAGAGATGGAATGTTCCTTTACGCAAACCAGTTTTTTCAAAACATGATGGAGTACACGATGGAAGAGCTTTATAGCGAATCTTGCATCTCTCTCTCATCTGCTGAATATGCAGCTCCATCAAAGACTGCAGTTGAAAAAGCCATAGAGTTTGGAAGTTTTGAGAAGTTTAAAAAGGTTTGTGTGACAAAGTCAGGAGTGCATCTAAATGCTAGTATGTCTTTGGCTTATCTAGAGAGTAGGGATGAGATTATCATGATAACCTCAGACATTACAGAAGATATAATGTATCAAGATAAACTAAAAAAACAAGTTGAGATAGAAGTCGCAAAAAGGTCACAACAGCATGAGATAATGTGCCACCAATCAAGACTAGCCGCGATGGGTGAGATGATAGACTCCATAGCTCATCAATGGAGACAACCCTTAAATAGTCTTGGCCTTATAGTTCAAGGTCTAAGACACATCTCAAGCCAAAAAAACATAGATGCTACATTTTTAAAAGAGATAGAAGCTGAGATGATGCAAAAGTTAAACTACATGTCTCAAACCATCGATGATTTTAGTATGTTTTTTAGGATATCTAAGCAAAAAGAGAGTTTTAATGTTTTAAAAAGCATTGAAGATGCCATAAGACTTATAGATATACAGCTAAAAAACTACAATATTACGATAAAAGTAACAAAAGATGAGAGCTTAGACTTGAGTGTTTTAGGCTTTGCAAATGAGTTTAGGCAAGTGATACTAAACATGATTCATAACTCAATGATGGCTATAGTCTCAAGAAGCGTGCAAGATGCAAAAATAGAGATAATTATAAAAAGAGCCAAAAACAATCTTCATATAGAGATAGTTGATAATGGCGGTGGCATCTCAAAAGAGGATATGCCAAAGATATTTAATCCATACTTTACAACAAAAGACAAAGGAAGTGGGATAGGGCTTTATATGTCAAAGGTAATTATTGAGAGCCACATGGATGGACTTTTAGCGGTTAAAAACATCAAAGATGGTGCGAAGTTTACTATCATGTTAAAAAAAGGTTATGAAGATGCAAGCCATTCATAAAAGACTGCAAACACTTACTCTTTTGATTGCAGAAGATGATGAGAGCACGCTAAAGTGGCTTAGCCGTGTTTTGTCCATCTACTTCAAAGAGGTCAGAGTTGCAAAAGATGCCATGGAGGCACTAGAGCTTTTTCAAAAGAGTCCATCTGATGTTATCATCTCAGATATCGAGATGCCACAGGTCGATGGCTTGCATCTGCTACAAAAGATAACACAACTCTCACCACACACTATAAGAGTGGTTATGACAGCTTATAATACGCCAGAGTACATAAACAGAGCAGTAGAATCAAATGTTGACTTTTATCTTAAAAAGCCCATAGATATAGATGAGTTTTTAGTTGCAATATCTTCAAGTGCATCTAAGGAAAGCGCCCTAAGTGAGGAGGTTTTTTTAAATGAAGATTACTCATATAGCTATAAACAAAAGCTAGTAAAAAAAGGGCAAGAGAGTATAAAACTCACAAAAAAAGAGGTTCTGCTTCTTGAGTTGTTGTTAAAAAATAGAAAATCTGTAGTGAGCATAGAGCAGATTGAGCATAGCGTTTGGCAAGAAAGCGTTAGTGCAGATGCTATTAGAATGGTAGTTGTTGGCATTAGAAAAAAACTCTATCAAGGTGTTATAGAGAATGTAAAAGGGCTTGGATATAAAGTAGAGTAAAATCTTATGTAAACCTTATGCATCCCTTATACTAATCTTCTTATTTTAAGTTAGCATTACTCATAGCTAAAATAAGGAGAGAGAGTATGAAGAAAAAGATTCTTATAGTTGGTGGTGGAACCGCTGGAACTATGACTGCAAATAATCTTGCAAAAAAATTAATGCCTGAAATAGATAGAGATGAGGTTGAGATTACACTAATCTCTGACTCTAAATATCACTACTATAAACCAGGGGCTATGTATGTTGCTTTTGGAAAATCAGAAGGGTATGAGTTTGTAAGAGATCAAAGAGCTCTTCTTATGAGTGAGATAAATTTTGAGGTAGAAAAAGCTACGGAAATAAACACAAATAGCAACTTCGTTAAAACAAAAAGTGGTAAAAAGTTTAGTTATGATTTTTTAGTCCTAGCAACAGGTTGTGAGGTAGCACCAGAGAGAATTCCAGGGCTTAACGAGGCTGGAGATTGGTTTTATACTTACGAAGGTGCTACAAAGTTAGCAAAAAAGTTTCACGACATCAAAAAGGGAAGAATCCTTGTTACTGTAAACTTTCCAAAAACTCCAAATATTCCACATCAGTGCGGTATTGCACCAGTTGAGACAACTATGATGTTGCACGATTTTTTGACAGAGAGAGGTGTGCGAGATGATATAGAGATAGTCTATACCTATCCAACTGTGGCGCAATCCGTAACCAACGGGCTTTTCATGCAAGAACCTACTTCAAATGTACTGCCTTCAATCTTTGATAGTTTAGGTGTTAAACACCAATCTGGTTTTACACTAAGCAAGGTAGATGCGAAGAAGAAAATAGCTATCTCAGCTGAGGGCGAAGAGATAGAGTTTGACATACTAATGTCAACACCGCCTTTTGTAGCTACAAAGTTTATAAGAGAGTCAGGAATCTCACAAGCATTGGACGATGAGGGTTGGCTTCCAACAGATAAGCAAACTCTAAAAGTAAAAGGTTTGACAAATGTTTACACTCTAGGTGATACGGTTGATTTGCCAGTCTCTAAAGCTGGTGGAACTGTACATAACCAAACAGATGTTGTAGCAGATAACATCGCATCTGAACTTAGACATGGATATACGAGTGAGAGTTATGATGGCTTAGTGATTGCCATAGCTCAAATGGGACTCTCTTGTGGAATGCCACTTTGGTATAACTATGAAAAAGATGTTGCCCCAACACCTTGTAGTAAACTAGGTAGCTTTGTAAGAAAAGGCTTTAACAAAGGCATCTACTGGGCAGCAGCTCGTGGAATGGTATAGGAGAAAATTATGAGTGAAAAAGTAGAAGTATTAAAAACAAAAGAGATGCAAGAACTAGAAGCAAAGATGACAATGCTAATCCAAACAGGACGCATAGACAATCTCATAGACCTAATGGCACTTATCTCAGACAACATAGAGATGACAACTTCACCGATGGTTGAGAAGATGATTCATACTGTAGATAACCTTGCAACAGCAGGATTTATCACAGAAAATGCAGTTAGATATGCAAAAAGAGAGACAGCAAAAAATGAAGTACCATCACTCTTTGGCATCTTAAAGCTGATGGGGGATGAAGATACAAGAAAAGGTTTAAGTTTTATGCTAAACCTAACAAAAGGTATAGGCAAACAGCTCTAAAAATCCACAAATCCCCTCTCGTTCCCACGCTCCGCGTGGTAACGCATATAAATCTCAATAAAATCAAACAAACCAATAAGTATATATACACTCCAACGCGGAGCATTGGAGCGAGGAAATAAAATATATAAAGTAATAAAGTATCACTATAAGTATTGCATATTGCCATGTTTTTTAATTAAATTATAAATACTTGGCATAATTATTTTAAATTTACCGCACCTCGTTCCCACGCTCTGCGTGGGAATGCATATGTAAAAGAGTTAAAAGAATATAGGAGAAACAGATGGGCAGAAGCAGATATAAAATATATGAACCAACACATCCTCACTTTCTAACATGCACAATATTACATTGGATTCCTATTTTTACAAATAAAGAAAGTGTAGAGATAATTTTACATAGTCTGAAATATCTTCAAGCCAATCATAATCTAAAACTTTTTGCCTATGTAATACTTGAAAATCATCTTCATTTTATAGCAAGTAGTGATGATATTAGAAAAGATATGGCGAGGTTTAAAAGCTTCACAGCTAGAAAAATTATCAATTTACTCAAAGAAAAAAATGTCACAACAATACTGCAACAGTTAGAGTTTTATAAAAAAGCTCATAAACTAGATAGAGAGTTTCAACTATGGCAAGAAGGGATACAGCCTAAACTTATACAAACTGAGCAGATGATGCTAGATAGAATAAACTATATTCATAATAATCCTATAAAGAGAGGATATGTAGATAAGCCTCGCCATTGGAGATATAGTAGTGCTAGGGATTATGAAGAGATAGATGGTTTGATTGAAATAGAGAGGATGTTTTGATGGTTGGGATATATATGAGAAAGTGGTAAAATTAATAAGCTGATATACACTCCCACGCAGAGCATTGGAGCGAGAGTGAAAAACCCACAAATCCCCTCTCGTTACCACGCGGAGCCCTCTCGTTCCCACGCTCCGCGTGGTAACGCATATAAGTTTCAATAAAATCAAACAAACCTATAAGTACATATACACTCCAACGCGGAGCATTGGAGCGAGAGAGCGAGAAATAAGTATATATACACTCCAACGCGGAGCATTGGAGCGAGAGATAATCCCGTTGAATTATATAAGTAAAATAAAAAAATCCTTTAAATTTTATAACTCGTATTTGAAAAACACATATCTTGCTATAATCCTACTTATGAAATATTTACTTATCGTTTTTGCGCTTTTATTTAGTGCTTGTAGTGTTAAAAACTATGAGATTACTCAGACTAAAGTTATTATCATAAAGACAAAAAAACTCAAATTTGCGGATCTTGGATATGTTAGAAATACAGGGGATTCCATAGAGCTAGAACTCTTTGTTGCATCTAAGGTCATAGAGAAGATTAGCATCAACCATCTTATCTGCACAAGCGAAGGGTGTATGACGAAGTCTAGTTTTAACAAAGAGTATCTGAATGAATCTTATCCTAGTGATATCCTTCAAAATATCTTACTAGCAAATGTGATATATGGTGGCAAAAATAGAGTGCAGACAGAGTTTGGTTTTGAGCAAAGAGTAGTGGATGAAGATGTAGATATAGTTTATAGAGTGAGCGAAGAAGAAACATTTTTTAAAGATAGAAAAAATAGAATAATATTTAAGATAAAGGACACAAAATAATGAGCAGTAAAAAATTTGTAGGAGCACACACAAGTGCTAGTGGTGGAGTATTTAATGCAGTCGAAAATGCAGTAAAGATTGGCGCTAGAGCCTTTGCACTCTTTACGAAAAATCAGCGACAGTGGGTTGCAAAAGATTTAGATACAGAGACTATAGATAAATTTAAAAAGGCACTTGATGAGAGTGGGATTTTAGCCAAACATGTTCTTCCTCATAACTCATATCTTATAAATCTAGGTCATCCTGAAGCTGATAAGTTGGAAAAATCAAGAGAAGCTTTTGTTGATGAGATTCAAAGATGCGAGCAGTTGGGACTTGATAGACTAAACTTTCATCCAGGGAGCCATTTAAAACTCATTAGTGAAGATGAGTGTATAAATATCATCGCTGATTCTATAAATATGGCGCTTGATAAGACAAGCGGAGTCAAAGCGGTCATCGAAAATACTGCTGGACAAGGGAGTAATCTTGGTTATAAGTTTGAGCATCTAGCGCAGATTATAGAAAAAATAGAAGACAAAAGTAGAGTTGGAGTCTGCATCGACACTTGTCATATGTTTGTAGCAGGATATGATATTAGAACAAAAGAGGCTTATGAGAAGACTTGGAGTGAGTTTAGCGATGTTGTAGGATTTGAGTACCTGATGGGAATGCATATAAATGACTCCAAACCACCACTAGGCTCAAAAAAAGATAGACATCACTCTCTTGGAGAGGGCGAGATAGGGCTAGATGCTTTTAGATTTTTAATGAATGATGAGAGAATGAATGATATTCCGCTAATACTTGAGACCATAGATGATAGCATCTGGAAAGAGGAGATAGAACTACTCTACTCTTTTGAAAATAGAGTTTAAATAACTCGAATGTTGAAAACTCAAACCTAAAAATTGAGTTTTGTGATAAAATATAGAAATGCTCCAAATGAGTTTGAACTATAGATTTTAAGGATACTATTGAAAATATTAGTTGATTTTATACAGATAAAAAACATAGAAGAGTCTCCAATATTTACACAACTAAAGTGTAGTGCAAATGAGGCTTCATTGCTTCAAAACTTAACAAAAAAGTATCTTCAAGGTCAAGATGATATCTTGGTTTTAGATCTTTTGAGTGAGCTTTATCCGAGCGATGATTATAAGCACTTAGAGCATCTAAAAGAGGTAAAAATCCTCTTAGAACTAGGTTGGATATATCAACAAAGTTTTGCACCTGTAAAGGTATCAGAGATAACTCCACTAGAGCTTTTAAACACAGCAGTTGGGCTAACTCCATCACTCTTAAAGTTACTCCAAGATGGAGCGAGTGAGGTTGAACTTCCAGATATAAAGCCATATAGCGACCATTTAGAGTATCTTCAAGATCAATTTTTTCGCATAGAGCTTTATCAAAAGATGAGTACAATTCGTCAAGATGTGCATGAACACTCTTTAGGTATTGATAGAATCCAACAAAAGCTTCAACTTCTAGAGAGCAGAATCAATCTAAGAGTGGCACAAACTCCTCAAAAACTTATTTTAGATAAATTTTTTAAACAAAAAAAACTTGAATATAAAGAGGAGATAATCTTTTTAGCGCTTCTTCGTGAAGAGTATAGCTCATCAGATGCATCTCTTCGTGAGATGAATACGCTGATAGATTTAATCTCACTAGATGAGTATGAACGCATAAAAAACCGCTCACTTTTAGAAGAGAGTTCAAACCTTGTAAATGAGGGAATCATAGACTATGAAGAGATGCTAAATCCTTTTGGTGGCATCTCAAGAGCTTTTTATATCGTAGATGAGGTGCTTCAAAGCATCATTCATCCTCATAAAAATAAAAAAGTGCGTAGATTAAAACTAAATGCTCTTATAGAAGAGCAAGATATTTTTGAACTTATAGAGCCTGAGACTTCACTTGAAGATGTGGTTTTGGCAAAAGATACAGAGACTACACTAGAAAACCTTATGCGTCAAGTTGATAAAGAGGTAGTTGGGCGTTTGGTTGAGTGGGGAGTTAAAGATAAAAAAAGCGGAATAGATGCTAGGATAATCTTCTACGGACACGCAGGAACTGGTAAAACTATGACAGCTTACTCACTTGCGAAATCTCTAAAGCGTCAAGTTTTAGCCTTTGACTGCTCTAAAATTCTCTCTATGTATGTTGGAGAGAGTGAGAAAAATGTTCGTAAGATTTTTGATACTTTTTATGATTTAAGTGAGAAGACAAAAACAGAGCCGATACTACTTTTAAATGAAGCAGATCAGTTTTTAAGCTCAAGATCAAGTGGTGCAACAAGTGGCTCAGAGCAGATGCACAATCAGATGCAAAACATCTTCTTAGAGCAGATAGAAAACTTCAAAGGGATGCTCATAGCTACTACAAACTTGCTTGAGAACATTGACAAAGCATTCTCAAGACGCTTTAATTACAAGATAGAGTTTAAGAAACCAGATGAAGCTCAAAGACTTAGCTTATGGAAAAAGATGTTGCCAAAAAATGCTCCTTATGCAGAGAATTTTGATGTAGTAGAACTCTCAAAGTACTCATTAACAGGTGGGCAGATTAACTTGATAGTAAAAAATACAGCTTATAAAATAGCAGTTATGCCAGAGCCAATCTTTAGCGTTGAAGCATTTATTAGCGAGATAAGAAGAGAAAAAGATGCTAGCTTTGATGGCGAGAAGTCAATGGGGTTTTTAAACAAATAATTGTGTAACTCTTGAAAAATACATTTTTCGTAGCTTTTAGGTATGCTATCCAATGGCATACTCCTATGATAAGAGGGGTTGCGTAATATCATAACAGGAGTTTAAAATGCATTTTAATATAAAAAACAATGTTTATCATGTGGGAAATGTTGATTGGGAGATAGAGCATTATCAAGGCTTTAAGTACTCGACGCACAGAGGTTCTTCTTATAATGCCTACTTGATTGTGGAAGAAAAAACTGTCCTTATAGATACAGTCTCAGAGCCTTTTACTGAAGTTTTTATCAAAAATCTTAAAAATAAAATAGACTTAAAAAAGATTGACTATATAGTTATAAACCACGGGGAAAAAGACCACACGGGTGCACTTCCTGAACTTATGAGCTATATCCCTGATACTCCGATTTACTGCACAAAAAACTGTGTAAAATCACTCAAAGGGCAGTATCATCAAGATTGGAACTTTGTGGTGGTAAAGAGTGGCGATAAACTTAGTTTAGGGAGTAAAGAGCTAACCTTTGTGGAGATGCCAATGCTTCACTGGCCCGATAGTATGGCGTGTTATTTAAGCGGAGATAACATCCTCTTTAGTAACGATGCTTTTGGACAGCACTATGCATCCTCGGCTCTATATAATGATGAAGTAGATCAATGTGAACTCTTTATTGAGTGTCTAAAATACTACGCAAACATACTTACACCATATAATAAATTAGTGACTAAAAAGCTAGATGAGATACTCTCAATGAATCTTGATATTGATATGATATGTACCTCTCACGGGATTATCTGGAGAGACAATCCTGCTCAGATAGTTGAACTCTACTTAAAATGGGCAGCAAACTATAAAGAAAATCAGATAACTATACTATATGACACAATGTGGGATGCAACTAGAGTTATGGCAGAGTCCATTGCAAAAGGGCTGCAAGAAGAAGATAGTGAAGTGATAGTAAAACTTATACATCTAAGTAAAAAAGATAAAAATGATGTCATTTCTGAAGTCTTTAAATCAAAAGCTATCTTAGTTGGCTCGCCTACTGTAAACAGAGGAGTTCTAACCTCTTTAGCATCTACCTTTGAGCTTATAAAATCACTAGGCTTTAAAGAGAAGATGGCTGCATCTTTTGGCTCTTATGGCTGGAGTGGTGAAAATATAAAAGTGCTAAATGAAAAACTACAAGAGAGCGGATTTGAGTTAGTAAACGAGGGGCTAAAAATAGAGTGGTCGCCAGATGAGGCTGAGGTAGAAGCTTGCATAGATTTTGGTAGAGAGTTTGCGAAGAGTACGAAGTTTTAAAGTTTACTCATTCACTGGAGCTGAATATTATTATTAACGATTTTTAAAAGGGTATATATGCAAATATGTGATAGTGAAACTGGTTTATGTTCCATAGCTAGTGTAGATTCAAAAGAGGGTAGTCTTGATATAAAAAAAGCAGAGCTTTTTTATGTAGGCGACCCTATGTGCTCGTGGTGCTGGGGAATGTCAGAGGAGCTTAAAAAAATACAAGAATTTTGTACAAAAGAGGGTATAAAGTTTAGTGTGGTTTTAGGAGGACTGAGAGTTGGTGGAGGCGATAAGTGGAATGAGGAGTTTAAGGGTTTTTTAAAAAATGAGTGGCAAAATATCCATAAAAGAACTAATCAAAAATTTGTTTACTCGCTGTTTGATTTAAAAGAGTTCAACTATGATACTTTGCCTGCCTGTCTTAGCGTCTATATTGTAAAGAAAATCTTAAAAGGCAAGGATGATAATAGCTCAACTGTACTAGGATTTTTCTCTAAAATTCAGGAAAAGTTTTATGCAAAAGGACTAGACCCTACAAAGTTGGAATTTTATCACGGTATTTGCAAAGAGCAAGGCATTGAAATAGATGAATTTGAAAAATATTTTAACTCCAAAGAGATAAGAAAAGAGCTTGAAAATGATTTTGCACTAGCAGGAAAATTAGGGGCTAGAGGAATGCCAAGTCTCATCTATGTAAAAGAAAACAGAGTTATAAATACCTCTTCTGGATATAGAACTTATGAAGATATTGTAAATATGTTGGGTGTTTAGAGTAGCTAAAATTTATACTCTAGTGCTAATTTTGTATTAAAAGATTTGTGTGTGAGTGGGTCATAGTTTTCTACATAAGAGTACTGAACTTTTGCACTCAAGTTTTTTGAGAAATAGCCTTGTAGATGCAGATACCATTCGGAAGTGTCTATGGCATCTGGAGTTAAGCCGTTGGCATCTCCTATATCGTACTTTATATAAGCAGTCGAGAGTACGAGTGGCATCTCATAGAATTTTGTGCTCGTTGTGGCAGAGATTTTTTGAGAGAGAGTGTCCGCTATAGTTGCATGAGAAGTGTTTAGACCCACTAACCATGAGGGTTGGTTTGAGAACGGACTCATAAGTGTACCACTGTATATAGCGTTTTTATTACTAGGAGTTTTAGAGATGCTATAAGCAATTTGAAACTTTTCATTTTGATATTTTAGCTGTAGTTGATAGTGCTGCGATTCTAGTTTTTTGTTAAGTTGGGCATTTTGTATATGCTTCTCAATTTGCTTTTTGCCTACTGAAAATTGATAAATCATCCCTGCTTTTAGATAAAAATTTTCTATATTGTAAGAGAGAGTAAGATTTGAAGTGTTGAAAAAATTATCTACATAAAGATTCTCAAGGCTTATATATCGCTCTTTTTCTCCATACTTAGCAAGAAAATGTATAGCGCCATTGGTTGATACATCTTTGTTTATAATGTGCTTTGAGAGAGTTGTAAATCCGCCTATATTATAACCTAGACCATATCCTAAAAAGCCATATTTATGGTTGTAGGGAACATTGTTTGCCATAGTAGAGGAGCTTATTTTGTAAAAGTAGAGACTCTTAAAATTAAAAGCACTGTTTGAGTAAGTATAGTTTATGCCCTCATAAGCGTTTTGAGTGATGCGAAAGTTATTGTTTACTAACGGAGTATTATAAGTTTGTCTGCCTATTGTCAAAGAGTGGTTGCCAAATTTTTTTTGGATGCTAAGCTCACCTAGATATAAAAATCCATCCACATCATTATCGTAAAATGTCTTTACATTTTTTAGCTCATTTCCATTCTTTTTATGTAATCTTCCTACCCCATAAACAAGAGCATTAAAAGTATAGTCTTGCCATAAAGTCTCAACTCCAAAGGTTCCACCTACAATATAATCATTATAATGAATCTTTTTTTCTTTTAATACCTTTTGACCTAAAGATGTGTACTCTTTAGTGCGATCGTCATATCGTAGCTGGAGTGTTCCAGCAGGTTTGATGTCATAATCTTCTACTGCTAAAAGTAAAGAGGTGCATATAAATAGGCTTGTAATGTATTTCATTAAGTATCTTTTATTTTTTAAAAAAAGGGAGTATAGCATGAAATATTTTTAACAAGCATTTGATTCTGCTATCTACTTAAATATAGTTTGTCTAAATAAAAATAAGAGAGAGTTCTATAAACTCTTAGAGATGCTAGATAGGTTTATGAATGCAGGTGAACTTAGTCTTAGTGATAAAAATCTACTAAACTCAAGAATCTCCCATATCTCATCTGATTTGATCATCACAAAAGCAAAACATAAAGTAGCAAAAACTCAACTAGAGATACTTACTGGCAAAAATATAAACTGCAATATAAACTTTGAGTATCAAGAAATCTTCTCTACGCATCTTGATGTAGATGAGTTAGTGAAGTCACTTAAAGATACACACCCAACTTTAAAAATTATGGATGCAAAAATTTTGATAGCTAATGCGGAAGTAGATAGTGCAAAGGCAGGTCTGTTGCCAAATCTAGTCTTAAGAGCTGAACACAAAAAAGGTACTATTTACGATGATTATGAACCAGGTGAGGAGACTATAGTTTACTTAAGTTTTAATATCACAACTGGAGCAGGACTCTCAGGACTTTCAAAAATTGATAAAACAAAGATAGAAACAAGTAGAGCAAAGTTTGAAAAAAATACAAAATTTAAAGAGCTGCTTGATATTTTAATGGCTGATTATACCAACCTCATTACAGCATCTGCACATATAAATATGTTAGAAGAGGATATAAAAGTGGCACAACTAATATTTGAGTCCAATGAGAGACTTTTTTTATCTGAGAAAAAAAGCTGGATAGATGTTGTTAACTCACTCGCAGAACTCAACAAACAGAAGATAAACTACGCTGAACTTCTTATTGATAAAAAGATACTTCAGTTTAAGATAGGCTTAAAAACAGGAAAAATTGATTTAGAGACACTTGAGGTTACAAGTGATCTATAGCACTAAGGTAGAGTTTGACAAGGATTTTGTTTGGTTGAGTTGTGAGTGCCTACTCGAACAACTCAAAAAATCAGAACCAAGCAGATATGATAAAGATGTTTTTTTAAAAAAGATACAAATCCTAGATGGAGTTGTAGAAGATAGCTTTGTGCTTGAGTTTTATGATGAGTATTTAGCAAAGTATGATTTGGAGGAGAGCTTATGGCAAAAGAGTTTTAGTAAGACTCAACTGCCCGTAATGGTAATCTCCCCAAATCTTGGCATAAAGATTATTATAGAATATCTGAGTGATAAAAAATACAAAACCATAAGCAAAGATGGAGTAGAGAGTATAGAGAGTTTCCCCAAAAATAGCCTATATAGACTCTTAAGAGAAAAAAGAAAAGAGGTAAAAATTCAGAGTGCAAAAGAGATGTTTAAAAAAATTGCACTTAGCCAAAAGCGCTTTTTAGTCTATGGGGTTATCGCATCTCTTAGCATCAACATACTCTCTTTAGGTTCATCTTTTTACACCATGCAAGTCTATGACAGAGTCATTCCTACAAATGGAATATCTACGCTTATCTCTCTAACTGTAGGAGTCTTTATAGCAATATTTTTAGAGATGCTTTTAAAACTCTCTCGCTCTTCTATCATAGACCAAGCTAGTAAAAATATGGATGTGGAGTATTCTCACAATATCTTTGAGAGATTTTTAAACATAAGGGCTGATAATTTACCAAAAAGTATAGGAAATATCTCAGGACAACTCCAAAGTTATAGCTCCATAAGAACTTTTATCACAACTGCTAGTGTCTATCTCTTTATAGATTTTCCATTTTTGTTTATGTTTTTTGGCGTGATTGTTTTGATAGGCGGCTTTAAAATTGGTTTAGTAATCTTGGCATTTTTAGCACTCTCTCTCTTTTTAGGAGTAATGTTTAAAGCAAAAATCACAAGACTAACAAAAGAGTCTTCTATGGCATCTCACAAAAAGTTAGGACTTTTAGTAGAGAGCATAGAGAGCGCTCAAAAGATAAAAGCAAGTGGTGCAAAATGGAATTTACTCTCAAAATGGAATGCTTTGAGTGAAAATGCCATTGATGATGAGATAAGAATCAAGCACTATACAGATATATCTAGCTACCTAGCTACTTTTTCGCAGCAGATAAGCTATGTGGCAATTGTGGCAACAGGAGCATATATTATAACTACATCTGCAGATATTACAATGGGTTCTTTGATAGCTATAACGATTTTATCAAACAAAGTTTTTACGCCAATAGCACAGCTTCCAAACCTTTTTGTACAGTGGGGAAGGGCGAAAATCTCCCTAGAAGACTTAAACAATATATACAAACTAGCACAAGACAATCAAGGAGTAGAGCGGCCAATAAACCATAAACTTCATTCACATGAGAAAAAAGCTCTTTAGTCTAAGACAAAAAGCTATAAATGATGAGGTAAAATCATTTGAGAATTCACTAAAGTTAAAAAAAGAAGAGTTAACGCTAAATGAACCCTTGGTAATATCTGGCGATATTGGGAGAATGAAACTTATAAATATAGAAAAAGAGATATCTGAACTTGTAGGAAAGATTTTAAATAGTAAAAACAGATATTTCCAAACTGCACAAGAAGAGATGACAAAAGCAGAAGAAGAGCTATCAATCAATGAGCAACTTCTTACAGAAAAAGCAGTTACTCTGCAGCGCTCAGAGATAAACTCTCAAATGAATGCGATTGTAAAAGAGATTTTAATTACTACACTAGGAGCAAAAGTAAGGCCAGGAGATGTTATCTTAGAACTAGTTCCTATGGATGATAAGTTAGTTATAGAAGCAAAACTAAGCCCCATAGATATATCTTATGTCAAAGTTGGGCAAAAAGCATATGTGAAGCTCGACACTTATGACTTTAGCATCTACGGAATGTTTGATGCAGAGGTAAGTTATATTAGCCCAGATACGATTATAGAAGAGACCAGCAGAGGAGAAGAGTATCACTTTAAAGTGCAAATAACACTTCAAAAGAGTAATCTCGTAGCCAAAAATGGCGAGCAAATCAAAATAGCCCCAGGGATGGGAGCGCAAGTGGATATCATAACAGGCAAAAGAACAGTGATGCACTACTTGATAAAACCTATCATTAAAACACTTGATGAATCCTTTATAGAGAGGTAATTAGATTGAACTCTCTCATTAATCTATAAACTAGATTCCGTGTCAAGCACGGAATGACGGGACATGCGCCATATTGAGCAAATAAACTGTCATCTTGAACAAATAAACTGTCATCTTGAACAAACAAGTTGTCATCCTGAACTGTCATCTTGAACAAACCGTCATCCTGAACTTGATTCAGGATCTAACTTAATAATTGTTCAGAGTATTCAATTATAATTCAAGTATAATTTCAAAAACAAAACTAAAGGCTCTTTTTATGGCAAAGCATCCATCACTCTTAAAACAATTTCGCTCTTTTTACTTTCAAAATAATCCTAAAGATATGGAGCAAGCTATAAAATACTTTTGCGTCTTTGGCGGGATGAGCTGGAGCGTTGATATGAGTGTGCCACTAGAGGAGCTCATAGAGAATAAAGTTTTGAACAACTACAAATATATCCACGCTGATATTACAAAGATTACAGAGAGCGATAGGCACTCTCATCTACTACTAAGTGGCATCGCTATGGGAGATCGTCGCACTCACTCTGCTCTAAAAAAAGCTCGCATCTCAAGGTCAGATGGTGAGTACGCTTTGGAAAATCTTTACGAAAGAGCTATGCTAGAAGCGGAGTACTCACTAGAATCGCCACCAAACTCAGATGATAAGATAGATGAAAAACTAAATTTTACTAAATCTTTTATACGATTTTGGTTCGCTTTTATATCTCCATATTTTAAAAGTATCAAAGATGGAGATTTTAAAGAGTCAAAAGAGAGTTTTGCTAATCGCCAACAGGAGTTTTTTGAACTTATCTTTACAAAACTAGCGATGGAAGTTATGAAAAAGAGTTTTAAAGAAGACCCAATTGTAGAGATAGGAAGCTACTGGGATAGAAATACTGAGATAGAGATATTAGCAAAAACAAAGTCTGGAAAAATTGTAGCTGGCATCTGTAAAAACTCTAACTCTAAAGCAAAAAGGAGTGAGCTTACAAAACTAAAAGAGCAGTGCGACAGGGCTGAGTTAACTGCTGATATAAATGTTGTCATCTCAAAAAGTGGCTTCTCAAATGAGCTTAAAAATCTAAAAAGTGATGAGTTAAAACTATTTTCTATAAAAAACTTTAAAAGCTTAGTCGAAGATTTAAGCGAGAGAGATTTTATAGAGTGCATAGGCAAAAGGTATTGAGATGAAAAAAAGAGTCGCTTATCAAGGAGTAAGAGGCGCTTACTCTCACCTAGCTTGTTATAATAAGTATCCAAAATATGAGGCTATCGCGTGTAAATCATTTGATGAAACTATGCTCCTTGTTGAAAATACTAAAGCCGATGTTGCGATGATTCCAATGGAGAACTCAACAGCAGGCAGAGTTGAAGAGATATATAGACTTATACCAAAGATGAAACTCTACATCATAGATGAGTATTATCAGCCAGTAAATCACTGTCTTTTAGCACTTCCTGGAACAAAGATAGAAGATTTAAAAAGTGTCTCTTCGCATCCTCAGGCACTCGCTCAGTGTAAAACTCATATAGAGAAGTACGACCTTGAGGCTCGTGCAAAGTTCGACACTGCAGGCTCAGCAGAAGAGCTTATAGAGATGCAAGACAAAACTCACTCTGCTATAGCATCTAGCCTTGCTGCAGAAATTTATGACTTAGAAATATTAGAAGAAGGGTTTCAAGATATAAAAAACAATACTACCCGCTTTCTTGTTCTCTCTAAGGAGTATATAGTCCCTAGATTTGAGGAACATCAAAACTACATTACCTCTATCCTCTTTGAAGTAAGAAATATACCAGCAGCACTCTACAAGGTTCTCGGTGGTTTTGCGACAAACGGTGTAAATATCATCAAGATAGAGAGTTACTCTGGAAGTGGGACGCTAACGCTCTCTCAATTTCACATAGATATAGATGGGCATCCAGATGAGGCAAATGTAAAACTTGCACTCGAAGAGCTAGCCTATTTTGCCAATAGTGTTAAGATGCTAGGAACTTATATACCTCACTATTTGAGAAAGACCTTACAAGCTTGATTTAATATCAAAAATTATGAAAGGCGTATATTTATTTGCAAGAAGCTAATTTTATACTAAACCTTTCTCTTTTAATGTTACAAATATACACATTTTGTCATAAACTGACAAAAATATTATATCCCCTTAATATATCACTAAATATGATATATATACACTATCTATTTATACTTCGTATCGTTAAAGTTCGCTAAACAGGTACTTCTGCAGTTTAACAATTAAAAATATTTTGATTTTGAATCATATAAAATAATCTTAACTTATACTTATTAGTGAATTAAAATTAAAATTACTTATATTATTTTTTTACTTTAAGTTTCTAATAACTATAAAGCCTATAGTATTGTCTTTATCCTAAAGATTTGGATTTCTTATATCACCCAAGGAGAATTAATGAAAATGAATCGTAGAGAAGCACTAAAATTTGGTGCACTAAGTGTTGCAGCTGCTGCAACAATGGCTACAGTTACAGGCTGTAATGAGGGTGCTAAACCAGCATCAGCTTCAAAGGCAGGTAAAAAAGTATGTAAACATAAGGTCGTAATTATCGGTGGTGGTTTTGGTGGCTTAACTGTTGCTAAAGAGTTAAAGAAAAAAGATGCTAGTTTTGATGTTTTAGTAATCGAGAAAAATGAAACTTTTATGTCTTGTCCATTTTCTAATACTTATCTAGGCAAGCTAGAAGGCGTTAATCTTGGAACATTAGTTCATGATTATGCTCAGCCAGTTGAGGCTAATGGTTATGGCTTACTTCATGCAGAAGTAACTGCTATTGATAGAGCCACTAAGCAGATTCACACAACTAAAGGTATAGTTGAGTATGAGATTTTAGTTATGTCTCCGGGTATAGGATATGACTACAAAGGTCAATTTCCAACGTGGGATGATGAAAAAATCAATCATATTTCTCGCATAGCTCCAGGTGCACTTATCCCAGGAAAAGAGCATGTTATTTTAGAAAGACAACTTGTTGATATGGAAGATGGCAACGTTGTTATCACTATCCCAGCTGGAAAATTCCGTTGTCCACCTGCTCCTTTTGAGCGTGCTACTATGATTGCATCTTATATGAAAAAAGAGGGGATTCCTGGCAAAGTAATAATGCTAAATGCTACAAACTCTGTCTCTAAAGGTGCTGCATTTAAGGAAACATGGAAAGATTTATATCCAGATATAGTTGAGCACATAGATTTTGCTACAATCCAAGATGTAGATAGTGCTTCAAAAACAGTAACATACCATCTTAAAGACGATATGGAAGATAAAGGTTATAAAGTTAAGACTCTTAAGTACTCAGTTTTAAATCTTATACCTAACAATATCTCAAACCCAGTTATAGAGATGAGTGGAGTTGAGACTACTACTGATAGCTTTAAAAAAGTTGTTATGAATGGTTGCTCGTTCCAAACTAAAACAGATAAAGATGTTTATGCTGTTGGTGATGTTGTGTCTCACGCTGTACCTCCAAGTGGGCAAACTGCAAACTGGACTGGTAAGCAATGTGCTCTTGAAATTGCTAATAGACTACATAAAAAAGCTTTTGAACTTCCAGTTAAAACTAGTACTATTAAGGCTGGAAATGTTTGTTACTCTATGGTTGGTGAAAACCCTGAAGAAGCTATTATGGTTATTCATGATTTTAGCTTTAGCCAAGAAAAAAATATGATCGTAAGTGCAGCTACTGTACCTGTATCTCCAAGTGGTAAATACCGCTCTAGCGCTACTGCAAAAGCTACTCGTGACTGGTACGGCGGAATCATGAGAGATCTATTCGCATAAGTCATTTTAAAGCCCCTTCTCTTTTTTTAAGAGAGGGTCTTAATAAATAACTTAATATATAAAAAGGAAGATAGACAATATGGATAGAAGAAATTTTTTACGAGTAGTAGGTGCTACAGGAGCATTAGTAGCAATTTCGCCATCAACTATATCTGGTAGATTGTATGCTAGTAATGGGTTATATGAGTCGTATGAAAGGGTGCAGCTTCTAAATGCGGATGGTGTAGCTATAAAACTTGCTGATCTAAAAAAAGAGACAAACTATATTTTTCAATATCCATATATTGGAACGCCTACGATGCTTTTAGATTTAGAAGAAAGTACTGCCAAAGATGTAAGATTAAAATCTGACGACGGGGAAGAGTATATCTGGAAAGGTGGGGTTGGCAAAGACAGAACAGTTGTAGCTTATAGCGCAATATGTTCACATCAGTTAGCACATCCAACTCCAGATGATAGTTTCTTGCAATATGTTCAAAAGGACAAAAAAACTATGGCATGTGATCATGGTGGTGTTGTGGTTTGTTCATCGCATCTATCTAGTTTTGAGGCTAAAGAGGGATGTAAAAACATCTCTGGTCCAGCTTCATCACCACTAGCAGCAGTTGTTTTAGAGATTGCAGATGATGACACTATCTATGCAGTTGGTGTTCTCGGTGGAGATAAATTTCATGAATACTTTAAAGCTTATAAACCTGAATTTAAAAAATATTATGGAAATGCAAGGCAAGCAAAGAAAAAAGTAACTAAGAGCGCTACTATGGTTGAGCTGACGCAGTACACTAAAGAGATAATTCAATATTAAGGAAATAATATGAAAAAGATTATAATAACTACAGCTATGACTTTACTTCTTAGTTCATCTCTGTTGGCCAATGCTAAGGAAAAGGCGCAACTCTCTTCAGATATGCGTGAGATGCTCTTGGCTGTTGAGTTGATACAAAAAGGTGGCTTCTACTCAGAACCGCAGATGATGAAAGATGGCGTAAAAAAATTAAAAGCAAAGTTAGCTATCTTAGAGTCAGCTGATGCATCTAAATATCTTCCAGATGATAAAAAAGAAGCAGACAAATTTGCTAACAAAAGAGCAAAGATGATAGAGATGTATGCAGATGATTTAGTCGTATCCATAGATGCAAACAACTTAGATGATGCACTTGAAGATTACACGCAGATAATCAGACAATGCACCTCTTGTCACATCCGTATTCGCTCGTACTAAACTTTTTCTAGCTATAAGTTTTTTATTAACTTATAGCTATACTCCTTTTTTCCCCATGTTTTTTTTGCTTGTAAGTTAACTAATATATCCTCTTTTACTAATATTTAACTTCATTTATTTGGCTTTTTTTTAATAATTATTTATCTCTAAAAGTAAAATCAATTATTTGTATAAAAAATATATAACGTCTCTATATTACACATTCTTATAATTATTCATATAAAACTTAATCTCTCTTTTAAGCAGGTTTTCAGCACTTTTGCACCTATAAAAACTCTCGGTGTTACAATTTTACACCTATGTTACAAACTGCAAATAAAGATGTATCATTTGGTGACATTTTAAAATTCTTCTACTTTTTGTATATTATATTTAATACTCTTTTTGATATAGTGCATTAACTGTTTTTTCTTGCCCCTCTTGTGAGTAAACAAGGAAAAAATTATTTAAAGGTAGGTTGTATGGAGCATATAGTGACTTCAAATCCGTATTTTGGTGTATTTGTACTATTTGTTATAACATTTGGTGCATTTACAGCTACAACGGTAATTGCTCGTTTAGCGAGTCGTGCATTAGCAGCTAAGGATAGTGAAAAAATCAAGCTCTCGGTTTATGAGTGTGGACCAGAGGTGACTAAACAGCCAAATAGAATTTCGCCACAGTTTTATCTATTTGCACTTCTTTTTTTACTCTTTGATGTTGAGATTATTTTTATGTTTCCATGGGCAGTAGATTTTAAACTACTAGGTTGGTTTGGTTTTGCTGAGATGTTAATGTTTATACTATTGTTGACTATCGGTTTTATATACGCATGGAAAAAAGGAGCGCTTGAATGGCACAACATAAAGTAAATTATACACAAAATGCTGGCTTACCAGTAGCACTTACAAGTATAGATAAAATAGTTAACTGGGGTCGCTCAAATTCGCTTTGGGCACTTACTTACGGTCTTGCTTGTTGTGGGATTGAGATGATGGCATCTGGTGCTTCAAGATATGACTTTGACCGTTTTGGAACTATCTTTCGCGCATCTCCTCGCCAATCAGATGTTATGATAGTAGCTGGAACACTTACAAAAAAACACGCAGAGTTTATAAAAAGACTCTATGACCAGATGACTGAGCCTAGATGGGTTATATCTATGGGTTCATGCGCAAATACTGGCGGTATGTTTAACACTTATGCAACTGTTCAAGGTGTAGATAGAATCATTCCTGTAGATTTATATCTCCCAGGCTGTGCACCACGTCCTGAAACACTTCAATATGGCGTAATGCTTCTACAGAAGAAAATCCGTGCAAATCACGCTTCAAGAGCACAAAAAGCAAAAAGGTTAATGTAATGAGAGCTTATAAACCTAAAGATGATGTACAGGCAAAACCATACTATACAGATAGATTTTACAAATCTCCGCAAGTTCCTAAAAGTAGCCCAGAGAGTGATGAGCTCTTTAGCGCAGACTTAGATGCTATAAAAGAGAAATTTGAAGTGCTAGATGCCTATATCCAAGTTGGACAATTAGTCGTTTATATAAATCCGCAAGATAATTTTAAAGTTTTAGAGATGCTAAAAAATGAGAGAGCTTACTCTCAACTCTCAGAAATGAGTGCCATTGACTGGATTGCAGATCGTGGTGGGTTTGAGGTTTTTTATCAGATGCTAAGTATGGCAAAGAGAAAAAGAATCCGCATCAAAACTTTTATAAAAAAAGGTCAAGCTATAAACTCGGTTGAGAAGCTTTTTCGCTCGGCTGATTGGTCTGAGAGAGAGATGTTTGATATGTTTGGCATAGAAGCAAATGGACACCCTTTTATGAAGAGAATTCTTATGCCTTATGATTGGCAAGGACACCCACTTCTAAAGACTTATCCGTTACAAGGCGATGAATTTGCTGCATGGTATGAGGTAGATAAGATTTACGGCAAAGAAGCAAGAGATATTATAGGGCCTGAAATACGTGACACTGCAAGAGTTGATCGTTATGATTCAGAGAGATTTACTCTTTTAGGTCATGAAGTACCTAAGGGAACTAAGATAACAGGCGATGAGCCTAAACATAAAGAGTCTTACCAAGAAGAAGGTGGAGTTTTTATGGTTAAAAAATTTGATAGAAAGTCATCAGTAGTTATTGATGATCCTCAAAGATAGGTAGAGATATGGCACAAATAAAAAATAGATTAACCCCGTTTTTTGAGAACATCACTTTTGATAGAGAAGATAATGAGCTTATCTTAAACTTCGGCCCACAGCATCCATCAGCTCACGGACAGTTGCGTTTAATGCTTCATCTTCAACAAGAGATGATTACAAAAGCGCATCCAGATATTGGTTATCTTCACCGTGGGATGGAGAAGATGGCTGAGAACATGATTTACAATGAGTTTATGCCAACTACTGATCGTATGGACTATATTGCATCATCTTCAAACAACTACGGTTTCGCTTTGACAGTTGAGAAACTTATAGGTTTAGAAGTCCCTCGTCGTGCGAAAGTTATACGCATGATGCTTTTAGAGATAAACCGTCTTATGTCTCACATATTTTGGTTAGCAACTACTGCGCTAGATATTGGCGCAATGACAGTTTTTCTCTATGCGTTTCGTGAGAGAGAGTATTTGATGGATATCATCGAGGGCTATTGTGGAGCTAGACTTACACATGCTGCTATCCGTATAGGTGGGGTTCCATTAGATATTCAAGATAGTTTTATCTCTCAACTAAAGACATTTTTAGATAAATTGCCAGAAAATATCAAAACATACGAAGACCTTCTTGATACTAACCGAATCTGGCTTATGAGAATGGAAGAGGTTGGTACAATTTCTACTGAAATGGCACTTTCATGGGGTTGTACAGGACCAATGCTAAGAGCTTCTGGTGTAGCTTGGGATATTCGTAAAGAAGAGCCTTATGAGCTTTATGATGAAGTAGAATTTAATGTTCCTTATTCTGATAAAGGCGATAACTTTGCAAGATATCGCATCTTTATGGAAGAGATGAGAGAGTCTGCAAAGATACTCTACCAAACTATAGATATGTATGAGAAGTGTGTAAAAGATGGGCAAACTGAGCTTATGGCTCACGCTCCAAAGTATGTCTCTGCTCCAAAGCTAGATATCATGACTCAAAACTACTCTTTGATGCAACACTTTGTGCTTGTGACGCAAGGTATGAGACCTCCAGTTGGAGAAGTTTATGTAGCGACTGAATCACCTAAAGGAGAGCTAGGCTTTTTCATAAACTCTCAAGGTGGTCCATATCCATATAGACTAAAAGTTCGTGCTCCATCTTTTTGGCACGCAGGGATTTTAACAGACCTACTCCCAGGTCACTATATTCCAGACGTTGTCTCTATCATTGGAACAACGAACATTGTATTTGGTGAGGTTGACAGATGATTAGCCTAAGAGAAGCAAATAGCCTTACTTTTTTAGGCGAAGCTACAACTGATGCAAAACTTGCAGTGCGAGAGCAATTCATTAGTAAGGATATGATTAATGAAAAGATATGATTTAAGACACTTAAAGTCTGATTTTGAGCCTAGAATGGAAGAGATTTTAGCTACTCATAGTGCAGGAGAAGTTGCAATCTTTTTATTTGAGATAGGTGATTTCTCTCCTATTCAAAAATCAGCAGATTTGGTAAAGAAGAGTGGATATGAGTTGATGAACTCTTTAAAGTTTAACGAAGTCGACTGGACTATCGTAGCTAAAAAAGTTTAGGGATTTATTTTGAGTAAAGTATATTTTTCCACTTGGAATGGCGAACTGGTAAATAATGTCGGCAAACCACAAGAAGAGTGGGAAGAGTCGGCTTATAATCTGCCTGCAACTTATGATGACCATCGTGAGTCTAAAGCTTTTATAGGTTGGGATGGAGTCTCTCTTTTTAATGCGGATGTTGATGTTATCCGCTTGTGCATGGAGTATGCTGCACAATATCAGGTATATTCTGAGGCTTGTGGGCGATGTGCACCTGGTAGATGGGGTGGTAGAATTCTCTACGATCAGCTAGATAAAATTGCTCGTGGAGAGGGTTCCATCAGCGATATGGAGCATCTCAAAGAGATAGGCAAGAGCATGCAAATCACTTCAAAATGTGAGATTGGAAAAACTGTTCCAAACCCTATCATTGATTTGATGACTCACTTTGAAGATGTCTTTATGGATTGTATAAATAACCAAAAGCCATCAAAACACTACAATGAAGATGTTAGTTATATTGCAAAAATAACTGCACCGTGTACTGATATGTGCCCATCTCATGTTGATATCCCAGCTTATATAGAGGGTGTTAGAGATTTAAGATTTGATGACTCACTTAAGGCTACTAGAGAGACTATGCCACTCGCACATGTTTGTGGTCGTGTCTGTCCTCATCCATGTGAAGATGCTTGTAGAAGAACAAATCTTGATGAGCCTATCTCCATTATGGAGCTAAAGCGCCTTGGAGCTGATTACGAGACAGATCATGGTTTTGGCTTTTTTCATTCAATAGAGAAAAAACCTAAGAATGGCAAAAGAGTCGCAGTTATCGGAGCTGGCCCTGCTGGGCTTACAAATGCTTACTATCTTGCAGCTGAGGGCGTTGAGGTTGATGTTTACGAAGAGCTTCCTGTTTTAGGCGGAGAGGTGGCAGTTGGTGTTCCAGAGTATAGGATGCCAATTGATAAGTATAATCAAGACATTGAGTGTGTTAGAGATATGGGTGTAAACTTCATAACTAACAAAAAAATCAATGCAGATGATATGAGACGTTTTGAGAAAGACTACGATGCTACTATGGTAGCAACTGGGACTCGCATCTCAAAGCAAGTTCGTTGTGACAATGAGAGACCTGAGATAGAGGGTTACTGGTCAGCAATCGAGATGCTTGACCAGATTAACCTTTGGGATAAGTATGAGATAGGCGAGAGAGTAGATTTAAGCGGTAAAACAGTTGTTTGTGTAGGTGGTGGATTTACATCTATGGACGTTGTTCGCTGTGCTATCCGCGCTAATGCTAAAAAAGTATATATGATTTATCGTCGTGATGAGGAAACAATCATAAAAAATACTACTTACGAAGAGTATCATGAAGCAGTAGAAGAGGGCGTTGAGTTTCTTTTTCACTCTGCAGTAAATGCAATGGTTGATGAAGAAGATATCTTAAAATCTCTTCTTATAGATAAGTTTGAGTTAGTTCCAGATCCAGATGGTGGTCGCGCTCAGTTGCTAAAAGTTGAGGGTGCATCTTATAGCATCGAGACTGATTATATTATCCCAGCAGTCTCTCAATCAGCTGACCTTGAACTTCTTCCAAAAGAGTGGGAGCTAGAGATGACTTCTTGGGGAACTATTAAGACAAATGGCAAAGACTATATGACATCAAGAAAAGGCATCTTTGCATCTGGGGATTGTGAGTATGGCCCTATGACTATTGTAAATGCAGTAGGTCAAGCAAAACGTGCTGCATCTGTTATGGCACGCTATTTGCAAACTGGAGAGATTACGCTAAGTGATGATGAGATCATGGAAGACCATCTTCGTAAACTTAGAGTCTATGATAAAAAAGAAAAGGTAACAGGTTGGCTCCCAGGTCTTCCTAGACAAAACAGTCAAAAACTAGCAGTTGATGTTCGTATAACGAATAACAAAGAGGTAAATCTTGGATTTACTCAAGAAGAAGCGATGGATGAAGCTGATCGCTGTATGCGTTGCTACTATATAGCAATGATAGCAACTTAAAGCGGAGGGATATATGAGTAATTTGATTAACTTTAAAATTGACGGTATCTCTGTAGAAGCAAAGAGAGGCGAGACTATACTAAATGTTGCTCGCAAAAACGATATCTACATCCCAACTATGTGTTATATCTCTAAGACTACGCCTTGTGCGTCTTGTCGTATGTGCGTGGTTGAAGCTGGGGGAGTTGATGGCTTTGTTCTCTCTTGTAATACTCCTCCAACTGAGGGCATTGAGATAACAACAAACACTCCAGCCTTAGAGCTTGAGCGAACAAATATTATGAAACTCTACGATGTAAATCATCCGCTAGAGTGTGGAGTTTGTGATAAATCAGGCGAATGTGACCTACAAAATAAAACACTAGAGTTTAATGTAAGCAGACAGAGTTTCTCAGCTCGTGACCAATTTCGTGAAACAAAAGATTGGGGACTTATTGGTTATGAGGCATCTCTATGTATTTTATGTGAAAAGTGTGTTCATGTCTGTAATGAAGTAATCGGAGATGATGCCATAGAAGTCAAGTTTGGCGGCTATAGTTCAGTTATAATTCCTAAAAATTCTGAGGTTCTTGATTGTACTTTTTGTGGAGAGTGTATAGCAGTTTGTCCTGTTGGAGCATTAGTGAGCACCAACTTCAAATATAGTGCAAATGCTTGGGAATTAAGCCAGATTCCAGCTACTTGTGCACACTGCTCTGGAGGCTGTCCACTAGAGTATGAGACAAGACACACATCAATAAACGGAGATGATTCTATCTATAGAGTAAAAAATAATTTTGAATATACATCGCTTTGTGGTGCAGGAAGATTTGGTTTTGATTTTGATAATAAAAATGTTAGCGATGAGCTAGCGTTTTTAAGAGCAAAAGAGGCTCTAATGAGCGCTAAAGCGATTCGTTTTTCATCTATGATAACAAATGAAGAGGCTCATATCTTAAATCTTTTAAAACAAAAGCTAGGGCTAAAGCTTTTTAATGAAGATGCTAGAAAATATCAAGAGTTTATGCACTCATATAGTTCAATAAGCTCAAAACTTCATTATAGCGGCTCATTAGATGCTATAAAACAAGCAGATGCTGCCATCATCATAGGAAGCAAAGTAGCAACTGATAATCCAGCTGTAAGATACGCACTAACAACTGCTGCAAAACATAATGGCGCAAAGATAGTATATGCTCATCCTATAGAAGATGCACTTATGCAAAACACTATCACGCAACTTATGAAGTATGAAGTTGGGACTGAAGAGGGTGTAATGGCTCTTTTAGCAAATGCAATACTCGCAGATGCAGATATGAGTGAGAGTGAAAGAGTATTTTTTGATGACTTAGATCTTGGTTATTTGGGTGCTGAGAGCAACATAGGCGAAGAAGAGTTTGAGTTTATGATGAAGTCATTTAGTAGAGCACAAAACCGTGTCTTAATTATTGGAAGCGATATTATCTCACATAAGCGTTCAAAAAACATAGCAAAATTAGCAGCAATGATAGAAAAATATAGCTCGTTCTCTCTAGTTGTTATCCCAAATGATGTAAATACTCTTGGAGTCTCTTTGATTTGTGAGTTAGATGCTGATGAGAACATAGATGCTGTTGTAGGCTATAACGCAAAGGGAGATTTTACTATCTCTTCGGTTGGGTCGGCAGATTTTTATGTTGGAGCACTAAATCAGCAAGAGGGAACTTTTGTAAGTGTTGACAATAGAGTCCTTCCTACAAATGTTGCACTTAGTTATGAGGGATACACTCTAAATGACTTAGCATCTGCATGTGGAGTAGAGGCTAAAAATACTGTTGATTATACAGCTGAGTTAAGTAAAAACAGTGGATTCAAAGCGGTAGAATTTGATAAGTTAGAAAACTTTTTATCAAAACATGGAGATGATAGTAGAGGTTATATCCTCGATGAGATTTTTTGTGAGGCTAATGCTGAACTAGAAGAGATAGAAGATTTACCAGAGTTCAATGGTACAATTATATATCATTCAAATCCAGTTTTACAGTTTAACGCATATACAAACAAAACAAAACAACTAGAACGTGACACAACTTTAAGAGGCTCAGCTCAATTTGCTGCAGCTGCAAAAATCTCTGATGGAGATAAGATAGAGATGACTTTTAACTCTAGAGTTTTACAAAGAGAGTTTAAACTTGATTGTGAGCTAAAAGGTACAATTGCACTAAATCCTACCTTTGATGATGCCCTTGATTCAAGTAGATATAGATTTGAAAAAACTAAAATAGTGAGAGTAGTATAATGAGTAAAATTACTATAAATATAGATGGTAAAGAGATAGAGACAGAGGAGGGCGAGTATATTTTAAATGCTGCTCGTGCTAATGATATCTTTATCCCAGCTATCTGCTACCTAACAAGATGTAGTCCGACGCTAGCGTGTCGCATCTGTCTTGTTGAAGCCGATGGCAAACAAGTTTATGCTTGTAATGCAAAGAGCAAAGATGGCATGAACATTACAACAAAGACAGAAACAATTGCTAAAGAGCATCGTGCAATTATGGAAGTTTACGATGTAAATCATCCACTTCAATGTGGAGTGTGTGACCAGTCAGGTGAATGTGAACTACAAAACTACACTCTAGAGATGGGAGTGGATTCTCAAAGTTATGCAGTAAAGGATGTAGATAGAAGTTCTCATGATTGGGGACATATTCACTACGATCCAGGCCTTTGTATAGTGTGTGAGAGATGTGTAACTGTATGTAAAGATATGATAGGTGATAACTCTCTAAAGACTGTTCCTCGCGGCGGAGATGCACTTGAAGCTGAGTATAAAGAGAGTATGCCAAAAGATGCTTACTCAATGTGGAACAAACTAAACAAATCTCTTATTGGACTTACAAATGGAACTGACGTTCTTGATTGTACAAGTTGTGGAGAGTGTGCGGCGGTTTGTCCTGTTGGAGCATTAGTAGATACTCACTTTATGTACAAATCAAATGCATGGGAATTAACTCAAATCCCTGCGACTTGTGGACACTGTTCTGCAGGGTGTCAAATCTACTACGATGTAAAACATACAAGTGTCTCAGATGATACGAGAAAGATCTATAGAGTTATGAATGAGTGGAACTATGTCTCACTTTGCGGAGCTGGTAGATATGGTTTTGATTATGAAAATAGAGTCGCATCTAAAGATGAGAAAGCTTTCGCATCTGCTATAGAGGCTTTTAAGAAGGCTGATACTATAGAGTTTACTTCTACTATTACAAATGAAGAGGCTTTTATCCTGCAAAGTCTAAAAGAGAAGTATGGTTACAAACTCATAAACAAAGAAGCGAAATCATTTCAGACTTTTTTGAAAAACTATAGTGAGGTAAGTGGAAGTATGCTCTATAGCGGAGATTTAGAACTTACTCACAACTGTAATTTTGTTATCTCAATAGGTGCAGCACTTAAGAGTGATAACCCAAATGCAAGATACGCTCTTAATAACTCAATGACTGTAAATAAGGGTGCAGGGCTATATTTCCACCCTGTAAAAGACCCTATTATAGAGGGACTTGGTAAGAGTATTATGACGGTAGAGCACGCTCCACTTCAAGAAGAAGTAGCGCTTTACCTTATCTTAGATTTATTTGCAGACAAAGAAAAACTTCCTGTAAATGTGCTTGAGTATTTAGAAGGCTTTCACTCTAAAAAAACTATAACTGTTGAAGAGACTATAAAAGAAGAGATAGTTGAAATCGTTAAAGAGATGAAGCTCAATGAAGAGACAGGTGTAGAAGAAGAAGTTGAAGTAGAAATGAAAAAAATGGTGCCTAAAAAAGTATCTAAAGAGGTAGAAGTTGATGATAACGCTCTTTTAGAAATCTTAGGGCTAGATGATAGTTTTATGGAAACTTTAGAGAAAAATCTTAACAAAAAAGATAGCTTTGCAATGATAGTTGGAGAGGACATGTACAATCATCCTAACTCTAAAAATATAGCAAGACTTGTAGCCCTTGTAGAGAAGTGTAGTGAGATAAAACTAACTATAATTCCGCCACTAACTAACTCTTTGGGTGTTTCACTTATTTGTGAGCTTGATGATAAGAGAGGCTCATTTACTGTTGGGTATAACACAAAAGCAGACTTTACTATATCTGCTTTAGGCGATGGTGATTTAGATATGCCTGCGATGAACCAACAAGAGGGGACATTAACTTCTATAAACAAGAGAGTAAACCCGACAAATGCTGCACTACCTTACTATGGCTATGAGCTAAATGACATAGCAAATGAGCTAGGGCTAGTATCAGAGCAAACGATAGACTATACGCCATCTCTTGCTGCAAAAGCAGGGTTTAAAGATGTTAACTTCGATGACTTGCCAAATCATTACGAAAATGATGGAAGTGAGCATAGAGGTTATCTACTTGAGGATATAAAAGTTAAAGAAGGTTCAAACCAAAATGTGGAGCCTTTTAGTGATGAAAAACTACTAAGAGATGCTGAGATGATTATCTATCTTGCAAACCCTGTAAGACAATTTACAGAGTTTACCCATAAGACTACAAATCTTGATGAAGTCTCTGGTCTGTACCTTAGCGAAGAGTTTTTGGCTAGCTCTGAGTTTAAAGAGGGACAGAGTGTTCGTGTGAAAAACTCTAATGGTGAGATAGTTGTCAATATCGTAAGTGATAATAAAATCGCTGGGGATATAGCAGTCCTACCAACATTTGATACTAAAATAAATTCAGAGGCACTTTTTAACGGTTACCGTTTTAATAAAGCTTCGATTGAAAGGGTGTAATATATGGAAACAGCATATTTAATTGAGACAGTTATAAAGATTGTTGTGGTTTTACTTGTCTTTTCTGCACTAGCAGGTCTAGGGACTTACTTTGAGAGAAAAGTTCTTGCTTTTATGCAAAGACGACTAGGACCAATGAACGTTGGCCCATATGGTCTACTTCAAGTAGCAGCTGATGGGGTAAAACTATTTACTAAAGAGGATGTGATTCCACAAAATGTGGTAGCTCCTATATTTAAGATAGCTCCTGTTGTAACTGCTGCTACAGCATTTATGGCGGCAGCTGCTATTCCATTTTTGCCACAATTTACTATCTTTGGATACACAGTCCATCCAATAGTAGCAGATATTAACATCGGTATTTTATATATCCTTGGAGTTATGGGAGTTGGTCTTTATGGTCCACTTCTAGGCGGTATGGCATCTGCAAATAAGTTTTCACTTATCTCAGCTGCAAGGGGTGCTGCGGTTTTTATCTCTTATGAGGTGGTAACTGGGCTTTCTATCTTAGCACCTATTATGATGGTTGGTTCACTCTCACTTATTGACTTTAATAACTATCAAGCTGGGGGTTTTGGTGACTGGATTATCTGGACTCAACCTGTTGCCTTTGTACTTTTTTGGATAGCTGCATTTGCTGAGACTGGAAGAACACCTTTTCACCTTATAGCAAACGACCATGAGATTATTGATGGTTTTGGTACAGAGTACTCTGGTATGAGATGGGGACTCTTCTTTATAGGCGAGTATGCAAATATGTTCTTTATGTCTTTTGTTATCCCTCTTCTTTTCTTAGGTGGTTTTGGCGATGGCAGTCTTTTAGGGGCTTTAGGATTACTGGGGAAAATGGCATTTTTCTTTTTCTTCTTTTTATGGACAAGAGCTGCATGGCCTGATGTAAGACCAGATCAGTTGATGTGGTTGTGTTGGAAAGTGCTAATGCCAATTGCAGTTTTAAACATCTTAGTAACTGCTATAGTTTTGATGTAAGGGGGTAGTGATGGAACAATTTAACAACAGAAATGTCTCAAATGAGTATTTCTTAGTAGACATAGAAGACTATCCAACTGATGGATGGGGCAAATTTAAACGAGTAGTAAAGCGAACCTTTAGAGCTGAGCTTTTTGTTGGACTTTGGGTTGTTTTGCGTGAGATGATAAAGTTTGATATCCACACAGTTAGCTATCCTGAGGAAAAGATGCCAATAGGTCCAAGATATCGCGCTGTTCATGAGATGAAGAGACTTTGGGAATCAGATGCTGAGAGATGTATTGGTTGTGGACTTTGTGAGAAGATCTGTATCTCTAACTGTATCAGAATGGATACTAAGATAGATGCAGAGTCTCGTAAAGAGGTTAGCGAATATACTATAAACCTAGGTCGTTGTATCTATTGTGGTTATTGTGCTGAGGTCTGTCCTGAGCTTGCAATTACACATGGTGGAGAGTATGAAAATGCCTCTGAGCAAAGAGAGCAATTTATAGATTTTAAAACAATGCTCACGCCATTAGAGGCAATGAAAGCGGGGACTCAACTAGAGTTTGAAGGTTTTGGTGCTATTACACCACATGAAGATGAGCGTGTTAAAAAAACACCTCTAGCATATTAAGGAGTTTGATTATGTTTGAAGCGATTGCTTTTTATCTGTTTTCTTTTTTGACAATAGCGATGTTCTACATTACAGTTACAACATCACAAGCATTATATGCTCTGTCGGCATTAGCAGCAGGAATGATTTTTATATCAGCATTTTTCTTTATTTTGGGAGCTGATTTTTTAGGTGCGGTGCAGATTGTAGTTTATTCTGGTGCTGTAATGGCTCTTTATGCTTTTGGAATGATGTTTTTTGACACAACAAGAGATGTAAAAGAGAAGAAAGGCAACAAGTATCTAATTACTGGTCTTGCTACACTAGCTGCTATTTTAGTAGTTGTTATAGTCTCAGCTCCACTTATTGGAGAAAATATTAGTGCTTACTACCCGATGACTGAGGGAGCAGGAAATACTCAAGAGATAGGAATGGTTTTATTTACTAAGTACCTTGTTCCTTTTGAACTAGCTGCGGTAATGTTGCTAGTTGCTATGATTTCAGGGATAGTCCTCGCTGGTAAAAAGATGGACTTATCTCTTACTCTTATGAGTGATAGAGAGATTATAGAGATGAGAGAAGAAAAAAATAAAAAGGTACTTCTATGATGGAAATAGGACTCAACCACTATCTTGTACTATCTACTATTTTATTCTCCATTGGATTAGTAGGTGTGATGAGAAGAAAGAACTTACTGATGCTCTTTTTCGCAACTGAGATTTTACTAAACTCTGTAAATATTTCTTTTGCTGCGATTTCACATTTTTATGGCGACTTAACTGGTCAAATGTTTGCATTTTTTGTTATTGCAATTGCTGCATCTGAGGTTGCAGTGGGACTTGGACTACTTATAGTTTGGCATAAACGACACAATGCAATAGATCTTGACTTAATGTCAACGATGAAAGGATAGATATATGGAACTATTACTCTATACTGCACTATTTGCACCACTCGTGGGCTCTTTGTTTGCTGCACTATTTGGTGCATCACCTAAGACACTTGTGACAGGTGTTGTTACAAGCTTACTTCTTGGTGTCTCACTAGTCGCTAGTACAATTCTTTTAATATTTGTCATCACAAGTGGGCAGTTTGTTCATGTTGAGATGATGACTTGGATTACTGCTGGTGATTTATATATTCCTTTTGGGTTTATTGTTGATCAGATAAGTGTTACTATGATGATGGTTGTGACTTTAGTCTCAACAGTAGTTCATGTATATGCTATTGGTTATATGGATCACGATAAAGGCTTTAATAGATTTTTCTCATGGTTATCAGCATTCGTTTTTTCAATGATGGTTCTTGTTATGAGTGATAACTTCGCTGGTCTTTTTATTGGCTGGGAAGGTGTTGGTCTTTGTTCTTGGGGTCTTATTGGATTTTGGTATCAAAAAGAGAGTGCAACTTGGGCTGCTAATGAGGCGTTTATAATGAACCGTATAGCAGACCTTGGGATGCTAATTGGTATCTTTTTAATCTACTGGAACACAGGAACTCTTCAATATCATGAAGCTTTTGCAGCGATGCCAGCTTTAGAGAATGCAACATTAGTATGGATAGGCATCTTCTTGTTTGTTGGGGCTATGGGTAAATCGGCTCAGTTTCCACTTCACACTTGGTTAGCAGATGCGATGGAAGGACCTACTCCAGTTTCAGCACTAATCCACGCAGCTACAATGGTAACAGCTGGTGTTTACTTAGTTATTCGCTCACATGAACTCTATGCTCTTATTCCAAATGTTGGACTATTTATCGCTAGTCTTGGTGCCTTTGTTGCAATTTTTGCCGCTTCCATGGCTCTTGTAAATCGAGATATTAAGCGTGTTATTGCTTACTCTACTCTTTCTCAACTAGGTTACATGTTTGTAGCAGCAGGACTTGGAGCTTACTGGGTAGCACTCTTTCACCTAATGGCACACGCATTCTTTAAAGCACTTCTTTTCTTAGGTGCAGGTAATGTTATGCATGCAATGGATAGTGAACTTGATCCATTTAAAATGGGTGGTTTAGGTAAGAAAATGAAGGTAACTATGATAATGATGACATTGGCATCAGTAGCATTAGCTGGTATCTACCCATTTGCGGGCTTTTTCTCAAAAGATTTGATTTTAGAGGCAGCTTTTGTTGAACAGCACTATATTATCTACACGGTTTTACTTGTAACTGCAGGTCTAACTGCATTTTACTCTTTTAGAATTATTGCTTTGATTTTTCATGGAGAGGAGAGATATAAACTCTTTGGTTTCCATCCTCACGAAGCGTATAAATTTATGCTTGTTGCAATGAGCCCTCTTCTTTTGTTAGCTATTATTGCAGGCTCATTTAAACTCTCATACTTTGAGATGGTAACTAATCTACTTCCAGCGATTGAATATCATATTCACCATCCGCTCACATATTGGGTTATAACGCTTGGTACTCAACTATTTGTAATAGCTGCAATATTTTTTGCATACAAAAAATATATGAGTAAAAGTGTAAAAGTTCCAGATGGAACAAGCGCAATGGAGAAGAGTTTTTTCTATAAACTACTAATCAACCAGTACTATATTCCACGCTTTTATGAAGAGTATTTGGTAAAGCCTTATAGAGAGCTCTCATGTGTATTTTGGAAGCATGTAGACCAAAAAGTAGTAGATGCTACAGTTGATGGGATTGCAAATGTTATCTATATAACGGGCGAAAACAGTAGAGAAATGCAAAGTGGTAATCTCTCAACAATGTTAAAGTGGATGGTAGCAGGTCTTGTTGCTCTTCTTTCTTTAGCGGTTGTTTTTGGATTAGCAACAAGACACTCTGATAAAATCATGCTGATTTTATCGGGCTTAGGAGTTTAATAGATGTTAGATAATATATTATCAATTTTGGTTTTCTTTCCAGCAATAGCAGCGATATTTGGTTTTGCTGTTGCAAAAGATAGTATAAGAGCTTATGGTGTTGCAGTTGCGTTTATAGAGTTTGCTCTATCTTTGTTGTTGTGGTTCTCGTTTGATTCAAGTGTATCTGGAATGCAGTTTATGGAGATGGTTCCACTTGTTCCTGCTTTTGGAATCAACTACATTCTAGGAGTAGATGGCATCTCACTTTTCATAGTAATACTCGCTTCATTTTTTACTATGATAGGTATAGCATCTCTTGGTGAGACTAAAAATGTGAAAAACATGATAATCTCACTTCTCTTTTTACAGATGACAATGGCTGGTGTTTTTGTTGCGTTAGATGCTATTGTGTTTTATGTTTTTTGGGAGCTTTCACTTGTTCCGATGCTTTATATCATCGGTGCATGGGGTGGACCTCTTAGAATTTATGCATCTGTGAAGTTTTTCCTCTACACTTTTACAGGTTCGCTTATTATGCTAGTTGGTATGCTTTTTATGGCGTACTTCTACTACCAAGCAACAGGCACATGGAGTTTTGCATTTCTAGAGTGGTATAGACTTATACTTCCTGAGACATTTCAGTTATGGTTATTTGGGGCATTTTTTATTGGTTTTGCCATTAAAGTTCCAATGTTTCCATTTCACACATGGCTACCATACGCTCACGGTCAAGCGCCAACTATTGGTTCTGTGATACTAGCGGCAATTTTACTAAAGATGGGTACATACGCGTTTATCCGTCTATCACTTCCGATGTTTCCAGATGCGTCTGTGTTTTTCATGTTTCCTATAGCAATTATTGCTATTATAATGATTATATATACAGCTATGGTGGCTTACGCTCAAGAGGATATAAAACAAGTTGTAGCCTACTCCTCGATATCACATATGGGTGTTATCATCTTAGGAACATTTGCACTAAACGTTGAGGGTATTACAGGTTCTATATTTTTGATGATAGCTCACGGTGTAGTCTCTGGAGCACTCTTCTTGCTCGTTGGTGTTATATATGATAGAAGACATACTAAGATGATGGCTGAATTTGGTGGACTTGCATCTGTTATGCCAAGATATGCAACAATCTTTGGAATTATGCTTATGGCATCTGTTGGTCTTCCACTTACTATAAACTTTGTTGGAGAATTTTTAAGTCTTTTAGGTTTCTATCAACAATCACATATCTTAACTCTTCTAGCTGGAATAGCTATTATAGTTGGTGCTATCTATATGTTGTCAGCTTATAAAAAGATGTTTTTTGGTGAAGTTACAAATGAAGAAAATAGAAATCTCCCAGATGTAAACAAAAGAGAGCTTGTAGCTCTTGTTCCTCTTGTTCTTATCACAGTTTGGTTAGGTGTCTATCCTAAGCCTCTCTTAGACCCGATTAGCAACTCAGTTAAATCAGTTGTTCAACTGATGCACGATAAGGCTATTAGCGAAGAAGCAAAAACGAGAATCCCTAACCTAATGGATGGGGTTACTAGAGTTAAGGAGACAAACTAATGTTAGAACCAGTAAATGTTTCGCTAGAGTCATTAAATTTGATGACTCTCGCACCGATGTTAATCCCTATCATTGGTGCTTTATTAATCTTAATCATTGATATTTTCAAGAGTGATTTAGATAAAACCCTTTATGTAATGATAAGTATCATTTTCTTGCTAATGGACCTTGGTGCAATTGCACAAACGGCTGGAATATTTAATGAAAGTGGCACTATAATGGGTGTCTTTGATGTGATGCTAATAGATGGACTTGCTATCTTAGCACAACTCATAATAGTTGGTGCATCGTTGCTTTTTATCCCATTAGCTCTAACGCATAGTAGATTTCATGAGTTTTCTTACTCTGAATTTTTTGCACTCTTTTTGTTTATGCTTGGTGGTTTTCAGTTTATGGTTGCCACAGACAATCTAATCTTAATTTTTGTAGGATTAGAAACATCATCTCTTGCACTCTACACATTGATAGCTATGCACAACCGTGACAAAGCTTTTGAAGCTGCGGTTAAGTATTTTACTATGGGAGCACTAGCAGCTGGCTTTTTTAGTTTTGGTGCAATGGTGTTTTATGCACTAACTGGTTCTATAGAGATTAACCAAATAGCTACAGTGTTAACAGAAAATGGTTTTGCTGATATGGGCTTTGTTCTTGTTGGTACAACCTTTCTCTTAGGAGCTATTGGATTTAAACTATCTCTTGTCCCATTTCATACATGGGCGCCTGATGTTTATGAAGGCTCATCTGCTGCGACAGCAGGATTTATGTCTATAGTTCCAAAAATAGCACTTTTTGTTGTAGCTATGAGAATGTTTGAATTCTTGATTCATAGTGGTGTAGTATGGCTAGAAATAATCCTTTATATTGTAGTTGTAGTAACTATGACAGCTGCAAATATCTGGGCATTAGTACAAAATGATGTGAAAAGAATGTTAGCATATAGTTCTATCTCTCACGCTGGTTTTGTAATGGCTGCAGTCCTTATTGGTACTACACAATCAAATAGTGCACTGTTTCTATACTGGATACTATTTAGTTTTACAAACCTTGGTGCATTTAGTATGCTTTGGATTTCTCGCCAAAAGCATCTACCACTTCACCAAAGCTCAGACCATAGTTATAACAAGTTTGCAGGCATGGTTCAAACGGCACCAGTTGCAGCGACAATAATGGGGCTTTTTATGCTAAGTCTAGCTGGGATACCTCCATTTGCACTATTTTGGGGTAAACTCTATATGATATCATCAGCAGTATCTGGTGGATATACAGTTCTTGCTCTTATCATGGCATTAAACTCTGCAATAGCTGGATATTACTACCTAAAACTCATAGTATTTATGTTTATGAGAGACCCTGTTATTAACAAAGATGGACATGTTTTTGTATCAAATGCAACACATCCATTAAGAACTATTATCGGCTTTGCAGCAGTGGGAACTATTTTTGCTTTTGTTGCTATAAATCCTGTTTTAGAGTTTATTACAGCTCTAGTATTTAAAAGCGGCTACTAGCTTATTTTGTACACTAAAACGAACTCGTCCGTTTTTATAAAGAAACTTCGTTTTCTAAAGAAACTTCGTTTTGTGGGAGGGACATTCTGTCCCTTGCAACCCCCTGAAGCTACGAAAAACAAGTTTTTCGAGAGTGCGAGATAAGCATTGTTTTGTACTCAAAAACTTTGCTTTAGGATAGATTAATTATTAACAAGCAAAGGAAGAAGATTTGTTAAAGTGGATGCTTTTAGCCTTTTTCTCTTTTAATCTTTTTGCACTTGATGTCTCCATACAAGGCGCAAGAACTAACTTTGAGGACTACTCAACACTCCATATAAAAGATAGAGATAGATTTTTATGTCAAGAGATGAGAGATGACTTTAAAGAAGTAGTGCAGATAGTATGTGCATTCTCAAAAGCTCCTGCAAAAGAGCTAAAACCAATCCAAAATGACTTTTTTAAAATAGAATCACAGATAAAAAATAAAACATTTTTCCTAATCATCACACCTTTTAAAAAGATGAAACTATATCCAGTTGTGTTTAACTTAAAAGAGGACGATAATGTCTTTGAAGCTAATGCAGAGCTAGCATCTCACTGGATGATAGTTGGTTACATTAAAGAGATGCCATTTTTAAAAAGTCAAGAGAGTCCAGATGTAGCAATAAACTTTCCCTTTTTCTTAGATAAAGACAGGCTTCCTTATGTAGGAAGTCTCGATATGGAAGGTAAACCTGTTCATATCAAAGAAGTCAACGATGTTAGCGAATATCTAAAGATAAAAAAACTCTATGCACAAAAAGAGTATGAAGGCACTTTAGATCTTATAGATGAAGTTATGCGCGAGTATCCATCTTCACTCTTTAAGGCTGAACTTCTCTACTACAAGATAAAAGTTAGCGCCAAATTAGAGGGTAGTAATGATGAAGTTATAGAGTTGTCAAAAGTCTATCTAAGAGAGTACTCATCAGATGATAATGTAGCTGAAGTTTTATCTCTTATTGCTAAAGCTTACTCTAAAGAGGGCATCTCTACTCAAGCTGATTACTTCTTTGATAGGTTATTTAGTGAGCATGGAGATTCCCCATTTGCAAGATGGGGTTATATATATAAAGCTGAGATGCTAGAAGAGTCAGGGGCATCTTCAAAAGCTCTAGCATTCTATGAAAAAGCTCTAAATGAGACAAAAGATATAGATATCGCAGCTACAGCTGCTTTTAAACTCGCACAATACAATGTTGCAAGAGAGAATCATAAGATTGCTAGTGAGTATGCAATGAAGATAGTAAATGCAAAGCCTAGTTTCTTCGCCTCAAAGTATGAGGAGTCTTTGAGAGTTATGGACTCTCTTTTTGAAAAAGAGGAGTACGAAGTAGCTGCAGCCATTGCACAAGCACTTTTAGACGAGATAAATGTGGAGTATATTGAGTATGAATCCTTAGTTAAAGATGTTGGTATATGGCTTGCAAAAACTCCTAAAAAACAAGAAGCACTTATGGCACTTAACAAGTACTTTGAAACATTTCCTGATGGAGTCTTCGAGCCTGAGGTTCAAGTAGCAAAAGACTCTCTATTTTTTGATGTAAGTGATGCAAATTTAACTACTAAATTGGCAGACTTTGAAAAACTAGAAGAGACATATAGAGATGACACTATAGGTAAGAGAGCCATTTATGAAAAAGCAAAGCTAATGCTTGAGAACTCAATGTATAAGCAAGTTTTAGCAGTTAAAGATAAACTCTTAGAGCTAGATGCAACAAGCTATGAAGATACACAAACCATTATAAACGATGCAGCCGTTGGAGCTATGGAAGAGGCACTAAAAGAAAAAGAGTGTCATAGCGTTTTAAATATAGCGGCGCAGTATTCCATCAAACTCTCTGATAGTTGGGATGATGGCATCTATGAGTGTGCCATGAAAGGTGCAGACTTTATACTTGCAAAAAACACAGCTCTAAAAAATTTAAAATCAGAAGATTTGGAAGTTAGGAAGAAGTGGCTATATCGCTATATAAAAGTTGATTTTGCAACAGGAAACTATAGTGATGTAATAAAGGCATCAAAAGATTTAGTAGTACTTATAGAACAAGAGAAAGACTCTGAGTACAAAGATGTTTATAGAATTTTGTTTGATACCTATCAAAGGCTCGAAGATGCGAACAAAATGGTAGAGAGTATTGTAGATATAGAGAGAGTTTATGGAGATAGTTATATTGATATAGAGAGATATATTGCAGTGATGGCAATAGGAAGCCAAAGAAACGATGATAATCTAGTCATAAAGTATGCAGATGAAGTTATGAAGATACAAGAGGCTTCAAACTCTTATGTTCAAAGCCCATTTGTAGAGTTTGCCCTATATCAAGCCTACATAAATAAAGGGGATTTAAACAGAGCTCTAGAGGTTATAAAATCTTTAGATAAGGTAGAAATTTCAAACTCAAACAGGGCTAGACAGAAGTATTTATTGGGAACTGTTTATGAGAAACTTTGGAGAGGCGAAGATGCCCAGATGGCTTATGAAGACTCTATAGAAGCAGATAGAGACTCGGCATGGGCGAAGTTAGCCGAGACGGCTAAAGGATCTAAGTAGTTTTTAGCTCCTCATGCGAGGCTAAAGCCTCACTTTTAAATATAGTTTGAGATTATAAAGGTCTTGAATGTATATCAAGTTAGACCCTGAATCAAGTTCAGGGTGACGGAATTGGAGAGTTCAGGGTGGTCTTAATTTCTCCATTGCGGGTTTGACTTTTCATCATTGAGGGCTTTACTTTTCGTCATTGCGGGCTTGAGCCGCAATCTCATCAAGGCTTTGAGGCTTGTAATTTATTTACAAAAAAACTAGTCTAGAGTCTGAAAAAACTCATTAAACTTAGCAAGAAGTTTTTTATCGTCTGTTATATAGAGGACTTCATAGTTCTCTTTAAAACTCTTTTTAGTCCAGTTTGGGCTTCCAAAGAGAACTGTTTTTTTATCAAAAATAGCTATCTTTGTATGGAGTTTTTTCTTTAGTGTTTTTGCATCTATATTTTTAAAATCCACATCTTTTTTATCATAAAAAACTTTTACACTAACGCCTCTTTTTTGAGCTTTACTTAAGAGCTTAGCTAGTTTTTTATCTCCAAAGTTGTACATAGCTATATCGATGCTATGCTTAGAGTTGTTGATAAGCTTTTCTATCTTATCTTGCGCCGCTTTAGCATCTTGAGGGAAAAAATAGAGGGAATCTTTTGCATATAGACTTATGCTTAAAAGTAAAATGATAAATAGTCTCATGATAGTAAAACTTCCAGTTCATTTAGTTTTGCAGATATTACATTTTTAAATTGTGTGCGGTTAAAGGTTTGTTGCCTTTTTGCAAGCTGAGCGGTGTGGGTTGAGATTAGCTCGCTAAGGCGCTCTTTTGTACACTTGCCATCAAGAAAGTCTAAGACTTCAACTATGCCTATAGAGTTCATGGAGTGGGGTGCTCTTGTGTACTTTTGCTCTAAATAACAGACTTCATCTATAAGCCCACTTTCACACATCTTTTGTGTCCTTTTTTTTATCCTCTCTCTCAAAATATCTCTCTCTACATCTATGTTATAAATATCAAGATTTTCTATGATTGGCTTTGGAGGATTTGCTCTAAAGTACTCACTCGGACTTAGCCCAGATGCTCTAAAAATTAGTAGGGCTTTTTCTATCCTATATGAGTCATTTGGACTTATGTTTTTCATATACTCCGCATCAGCTCCATAGAGTAGCTCATAACACTCATTTAACTCACTAAGCTCCTCTTTTACGCTTGAACTTATCTTGGCATCTATAGTTGGAAGAGGCGATAATCCGCTTAAAAGCGACATAAGGTAAAAAGAAGTTCCACCAACTATGATAAGGTTTTTGTTCTCATTTAAACACAACTCTTTTACTCTTTTGTAGAGATTTATAAAAATCTCAACGCTAAAGTACTCATCTGGGTATAACTCATCTATACCAAAATGCTTAACACTTTGTAACTCATCTTTTGATGGTTTTGCTGAGACTATATCAATCTCTTTGTAGATGCTAAGAGAGTCTATGGAGAGGATATAAGCGTCAATTTTTTGTGCAACTTTGATAGCTAAATCGCTCTTTCCTGATGCAGTTGGTCCTATGATTGAGAGTTGTTTTATGGGAGTGTTCATGGCAAAATTATATCATTTTAAATCAACTTTGGGTAAAATAAACTCAAAAATCTCTCAAGGCAAAAACTTGCAAAAATATATCAACAAAATAAAAGACTTTAATGAACTTGTGATGTTTGAACACTCTATATTTTCTCTACCATTTATTTTTATAGCCATGATAGTTGCGGCTGATGGCTGGTTTGGCTTCTGGTTACTCCTGATGGGTGTCTTAGCTGCCATAAGTGCAAGAAATTTTGCTATGGGTTTAAACAGATATGCAGACAGAGATATAGATGGCACAAACCCTAGAACAGAGTCGCGTCCAAATGTAGATGGAAGATTGGACGCTTCAAGCATTATGATTTTTGTAGTTGTAAACGCCTTGGTTTTTGTAGCAGTAGCATATATGATTAATGATTTAGCATTTAAGCTTAGTTTTCCTATCTTGTTTATTTTGGGCTCTTACTCCTACTTCAAAAGGTTTTCTCATTTTGCACACATGGTTCTTGGCATCTCTTTAGGTTTAGCGCCAATTGCAGGAGTTGTAGCTGTAGAGGCAAATATTCCACCTTGGTCAGTGATACTAAGCCTTGGTGTTATCTTTTGGGTGGCTGGATTTGATCTACTCTACTCACTTCAAGATATAGAGTTTGATAGAGAGCATTCGCTCTACTCTATCCCTTCGAGATTTGGGGCAGATGCTACACTTTTTATATCACTTTTATTTCATATGCTCACTGTTATTTTTTGGGCGCTCTTTGTTTGGATAGCAGGGCTTGGACTTTTTGCTTACCTAGCAGTGATACTCAGTGCTCTTATGCTAGGATATGAACACAAGATTGTAAGGCGTGATTTTACTCAGATAGATCGTGCTTTTTTTACAGTAAATGGTTACTTAGGGGTTGGCTTTTTAATCTTTATTATCCTAGATAAGGTTATATCATGAGCGTTCGTTTAGTTGCAGCACATATCACTATGGCTTACGATGAACTTAGTGTTAATGAAGAGGGATTTAACAAAGAGTTTTCACAACTAAGTGAGAGCGATGATGACCCAATCAGCCAGTGGCTAAAGCTTGCAAAAGGAAGAGGCGAGACAGCTGATAGTGATCCTGTGCTACTAAATTTAATTGTAGAGCTTCACAGAAAAATAGATGCCTTAGAGATGTTTTTGAAGAATGAAAAGCCAAAAAGAGTGCATTTAAAACATAGGGTAGATATAGAGTCTATTGGGTTTGAACACTTTAAAGTTAGTTCAGATGTCTTTGTGAGTGGAGTAGAATATTATGCAAGGATTGAGATGCCAGTGCATCCAAAAAGAGATGTCCCAATTTTCTTTAGAGCCATTGACGCATCACTTGCAGAGGTTACGAAGATACATGAAAGAGATGAAAAAGAGTGGGGCGCGTATTTGACGGCTAGAGAGAGAGTCCTAATCCGTGAGGCTAAAGCTAAATGAGGTATCTTGAGCTTTTAAACATAGAGTATATCGTAGTTGCAATGGCCGCTATGATTTTATATCTTATCTATTTTGTACTCTCAAAAGACTCAGAATCGCATAAAAATATCCGCTCAGTTGCATCAGTCGTAGAAGACTTAAATAGAGAGATTTTTTACTTAAAAAAAGAGTTAAATGCTACAAAAAAAGAGATAAAAGCTAACAACTCTCGCATGAGTGATGAGGATATCTACGCAGAAGTAGAAAGAACAGCATACGACTTAGTAAAGCCTTTATCTATGGGACTAAAAAGAGTAGAAGAGACTCTAGTTATTATGGATGAACAGTTAAATCTTAGAATTGCAAGCATACAAAGTGGGGTAAAACAGATCTCCATTCCTACTTCAGTTCATGGAAATGATGATGAAAAAATTATCTCACTTTTCAAGCAAGGTGTCTCACTAGAGACAATCTCAAAAGAGCTCCATATCTCAAAAGCAGAAGTAGAATTTGTCCTAAAGATAAATAAAATCAAATAATGGCAGATAGAAAACTCTTTACGCTAGTCTCTTTAATGATTCTAATAAGTGTAATCTTAACTTACTCTCTCTCAGCATACACAACTCTACTTTTTGGAGTAAATGAGTTTCACTTTGCTCTAAGACAATCTGTTTTTGGTCTAATTGCTATTATTGTTATCTGGCTCTTAGCACAGTTAGACCCTGATAAGTGGTTAAAAAGAGTAGGTTTAACTCTCTTTTTTGGTTCTATGATTATGATGATGGCTATGCCCTTTTTGCCTGAATATTTAGTCTCAGAAGTTGGTGGCGCAAAGAGATGGATAAAACTTTTTGGGTTTTCACTCGCTCCTGTGGAATTTTTTAAAGTTGGTTTTGTCTATTTTTTGGCTTGGAGTTTTTCAAGAAAACTAGGCCATCATGATGGTATGGGAATTGGTGCAGAATTTAAACGATTCATCCCGTACGCGTTGGTTTTTGTTGGAGCTATGTTTATGATAGCTTTTATACAAAATGACCTAGGACAAGTCGTAGTGCTTGGGATGACTCTTCTTTTTATGCTTATGTTTGCAGGGAGTAGTTTTAGGTTTTTCCTCTCACTTTTATCTATCTCTATGTTGTTTTTTCTGTTTTTTATAATAACTGCAGAACATCGCATAAGCAGGATTAAATCTTGGTGGGCACTAGCTCAAAATAGTGTACTAGAGCTTTTCCCAGCAGCTATAGCTCAAAAATTAAGAGTTCCAACAGAGATAGAACCATATCAGATAGGTCACTCACTAAACGCTATACACAACGGTGGCATCTTTGGAACAGGGCTAGCAAATGGGACTTTTAAACTGGGCTTTTTAAGTGAAGTTCACACAGACTTTGTCTTAGCTGGACTTGCAGAAGAGTTTGGCTTTATGGGTGTTTTTGTGGTGGTTATTCTTTTTATGTGGATACTTCAGAGAATTTTCAAAATCGCAAATCGCTCAAGAGATAGATGCGCCTACCTTTTTTCACTCGGAGTTGGCTTACTTTTGTCATTTGCTTTTTTGATAAATGCTTATGGCATAAGTGGAATTACTCCCATAAAAGGGATTTCAGTTCCCTTTTTAAGCTATGGAGGTTCAGCGGTTATAGCCGCAGCCATGGCGGTTGGAATGGTGCTGATGGCATCTAAAAAAGCAAAGATGTAAAGAGGAGAGCTATTGAAGTTATGTATAACAGGTGGTGGAACTGGTGGGCATCTTATGATTGCAGATGCACTATCAGCCAAAGCGCTAGAGAGTGGTTTTGAAGTGATTTTCATAGGTTCAACAAGTGGACAAGATAGAAAATACTTTGAAGACAAAAGTAACTTTTCTTATGTCTATTTTTTAAACACAAGCGGTGTGGTAAATAAAAAGGGCTTCGCTAAAGTAAGAGCATTATGGAATATCTTTCGTGCATTTTTAGCTTCAAGAGCCATACTAAAGAAACATGGAATAGATGCCACATATAGTGTTGGAGGCTTCTCTGCTGCTGCTGCATCTTTTGCAACGCTTAGTCTTAAAATCCCTCTTTTTATACATGAACAAAATGCAGTTCAAGGGAGACTCAACTCTCTTTTGAAGCCCTATGCAAAGAGGTTTATCTCAGCTTATGATAAAGACTCACCAATAAAAGGCTATCCTGTAAAAGATGTTTTCTTTGAGAATCAAAGGGTAAGAGAGAGTTTAAAGTGCATTATATTTTTAGGTGGTTCTCACGGCGCAAAGGCTATAAATGACCTAGCTTTAAGTGTGGCAGAAGAGCTTAAAAAAAGAGATATTAAAATCATTCATCAAGCTGGAGAGAGTGATTATGAGAGGGTAAAAAAAGGGTATGAAAGTTTAAGCGTTGATGTTGAACTCTTTGGGTTTACAAAAGAGTTAGACAAGCTTATACCAAGGGCAGACTTAGCGGTAAGCCGCGCAGGGGCTAGCACGCTTTGGGAACTTAGTGCAAACGGACTTCCAGCTCTTTTTGTTCCATACCCTTACGCTGCATCTGACCATCAATTTCACAATGCTAATTTTATTGTAAAAAATGAACTTGGCTGGTGTCAAAGAGAGGGAGATGGCTTAAAAGATAAACTCCTTGGCATCTTGGATGAGTCCTTAGAACAAAAAAGTAAAAAACTTATAGAGCACTCGATAAAAGGAGTTGCAGATATGATGATAAAAGATATAAAAGAGGCTCTTAAATGATAAAAGAGTTAGCGCAAGATTTAGTTGATCTGATATTTGATTGGGGATATATTGGCATCTTTTTTTTGATGGCAGTTGAGAGTTCATTTATCCCATTTCCAAGTGAGATAATACTTGTTCCAGCTGGATATTTAGCGTCTCAAGGTCAGATGAGCATATCTATGATAATGCTAAGTGGTTTAGGTGGTTCACTTTTTGGCGCATTCATAAACTACTATCTCGCACTTAGTTTAGGAAGAAAATTTTTAAAGAGATATGGAAAGTATTTTTTTATTAAAGAGAGTGCACTAGAAAAGATGGATAGTTTTTTTAAAAAGCATGGACACATCTCTACTTTTACAGGAAGGCTCATCCCAGGAATAAGGCAACTCATCTCCATCCCTGCAGGTTTAGCTCGTATGAATATAGTTACTTTTTCAATCTATACAGCGCTTGGAGCTGGCATCTGGGCATTTATACTTACGATGCTTGGTTATTTTATAGGTGAAAATCAAGAGCTACTGGGCATTTACTTAAAACAGATTACAATTGTGGTTCTAATAATTTTAGCGATATTGGGTTCATGGTATATTTATTATCAAAAAGGAATTAAAAGTTGAGCAGTTTAGAATATATGTTCCATACCGGTTTTTTAGGAACAAGAGCACCGTTTTTTATGGATGTCGTCACGCTAATAGTTGCATTTTTACCACTTTTAGTGGCATCTGCTATCTTCTTAGCAAGAGCTAAAAAATACAAACTACACTCCTATGTACAGATATTTATTTTTGCATTTTCTGTTATAGTTTTGGGATATTTTGAGACTGGGGTAAGGATGGCTGGCGGATTTAACGCGTTTATGCAAGAGAGCTCTGTCTCACACAATTACGCTTTTGTAGTCTTAGTCTTTCATATAGCCGTCTCCATTATTACGCTTATAGTTTGGGGAATGGCTATTACAATGTCTAAAAAATTACTAAAGCAGAACAAACATAAAAAGGTAGGAATCATAACATTTAGTGGAGTTGTATTAACCTCACTAACTGGCATCTGGGTTTACTTTTTGATGTTTGTTTATTGATACTCTTTATAACCCGAACTTGTTCAAGCCCAAGTTCCACCTCAGGAGAGGATGGAACGAGAGATAAAAGAGGCACAAGCACCGAGAGCCTTGCGCTGAGCAAAACTTAGCGCGCACGATGGAGTACCCTTGGGGTATTAGCGTAGGTAGCGGAATTACTTCCGATATCGTGACAAATAAAGTGAAGGGTCTCCTTCATTTTACAAAGAAAAATTAAGGGACATAAGGTTCCCTTAAATTTATGAAATAAATTAAAGGAAATAAGTATGTTAAAAATAGACGATAAAGCACCAGCGTTTTGCTTGCCAAATCAAGATGATATTGAGATTTGCTTGAGAGATTTAAAGGGAAAGTGGATAGTTTTGTACTTCTATCCAAAAGATAATACTCCAGGATGTACAACTGAGGCTTGTGAATTTACTGAAGCTGCACCTGATTTTAGTGAGCTTGATGCCATCATTATAGGCGTAAGTGCAGATTCAACTAAAAAACATCGAGATTTTATAGAGAAAAAAGAGCTTGGTATCACACTGCTAAGTGATGAAGAGACTACAATGATGCAAGAGTATGGAGTTTGGCAACAAAAGACAAACTTTGGTAAAGAGTATATGGGGATAGTCCGCACTACTTTTATCATAGACCCTGAGGGAGTTATAAAAGCTGTGTTTGAAAAAGTTAGAGTAAAAGAGCATGTTGCAAAAGTAAAGCTTGAGCTTCAAGGGCTACAAAAGGCTTAAGAAAAAGCTACTTTTAAAATAAACTTCAGTATAATTCGCGGATTTTTCTTTTTTTAAAGAAAATATTAACAGAAAGTGTCAAAAAGTTAGTGCAACTCTCTTTTTTAAGGGAAATTTGTTCGGCACTCTCAAAGCTAACTAACTATAAATTAAGGCTAAAAAGCCTGTTTAAGGATACCTAATGGTAACTATGAAAGACCTATTGGAATGTGGTGTACACTTTGGACACCAAACTCGTCGTTGGAACCCGAAAATGAAAAAATACATCTTTGGTGTTCGTAAAAATATCTACATCATTGACTTACAAAAGACTCTTCGTTATTTCCGTAACACATATACAATCGTTATGGATGCAGCAGCTGAGGGTAAAACTGTTCTTTTTGTTGGTACAAAAAAACAAGCTCGTAACTCTGTAAGAGATGCAGCTATCGCTTGTGGTATGCCATATGTTGATAACAGATGGTTAGGTGGTATGCTTACTAACTTCCCAACTATTCAAAAGTCTATCCGTAAACTTGATGTTATTACAGAGATGCAAGAAAATGGTCAAATCGATCTTTTAACTAAAAAAGAAGCTTTAATGCTTACAAGAAAAAAAGAGAAGTTAGACATTTACTTTGGTGGTATACGTAATATGAAAAAATTACCAGATATGCTTTTTGTAGTTGATGCTGTAAAAGAGCACATCGCAGTTTTAGAAGCGAGATGTCTTGGTATCCCAGTTGTTGCTCCACTAGATACAAACTGTGACCCAGATCTTATCACTTACCCAATCCCAGGAAATGACGATGCTATCCGCTCTATCCAACTTTTTTGCCGTGAGATGACAGATGCAATCAATGAAGGTAAAGCTCTAAGAGATGCACCAGTTGAAGAAGAAGTTGCAGAGGAAGAGACTCCAACTGAGAAAGTTGAAGTAGCTGAGGAAGCACCAGTAGCAACAACAGAGGAAGCATAATCATGGCAGATATAACAGCAGCAATGGTTAAAGAGTTGCGCAGTGCAACTGATGCTCCTATGATGGATTGTAAAAAAGTTTTAGTTGAAGCTGATGGAGACATGGCAAAAGCAACTGAACTTCTAAAAGAGAGAGGAATCGCAAAAGCAGCTAAAAAAGCTGATAGAGTTGCAGCTGAGGGTCTAGTTGGTTTTAAAATCGCTGATGACTTCTCTAAAGCTACTATTGTTGAGATTAACTCTGAGACTGACTTTGTGGCTCAAAATGATGGTTTTAAAGATCTTATTTTAAAAACAACAGAAGAGATATATAGTAACTCTCCTGCTGATGTAGAAGCTATCAAATCAAGCTCATTTGGTGCATACTTCTCACAGAGCGTTGCAAAGATAGGTGAGAAGATAGATATTCGTCGTTTTGCTACACTTAGCGCTGATGATGAGACTGTAGCACTAAACGGTTATATTCACTCTAACAACCGTATAGCAGTTATTGTTCTTGCAAAATGTGATAGCGCTAAAACTGCTGAGGGTATGCGTGATACTCTTAAGCAAGTAGCTATGCATGCATCTGCTATGAAACCTACAACACTAAGCTACAAAGATTTTGATGCTGAGTATGTTGCAAGTGAGACTGTTGGTAGAATTGAAGCTATCAAAAAAGAGAATGAGGAGTTAGTTCGTTTAGGAAAAACTCTAAAAAATATACCTCAGTACATCTCTATGAGCCAACTTACAGATGCAGTTTTAGCACAAGCTGAGACTGATATCAAAGCTGAACTTACTGCTCAAGGTAAGCCAGAGAAAATCTGGGATAAAATCATCCCAGGTTCACTAGCTCGTTTTATTGATGATAATACTACTCTTGATAAAGAGCAAGCTCTACTAGATCAAACTTATGTTCTAGATGACAAAAAAACAGTAGCCCAGGCTGTACAAGATGCAGCTGCTAAACTTGGCGGAACTGCTGAGATTGTTGAATTTGTTCGTCTTGAAGTAGGTGAGGGAATTGAGAAAAAAGTTGACGACTTCGCTGCAGAAGTTGCAGCACAAATGGGATAAATCCACTTTACTTTTGCGCCTTTGCGTAAGAGTAATGCCTCTACACTAAATATTTTCATAAAATAAAAAATGATGATATACTCTCATCATGGAAAAATCAAATAAAATCATCATTATTGGCGGCGGATATGCTGGTCTTCGCACTGTTGAGTACCTAGCTAAAAATAGACAAAACCAAATCACACTCTTTGATAAAAACTCATACCACTACATGCAAACAGAGGTTTATGACCTTATTGCAAATGAAGAGGACTTTGCGCAGGTAACACAAGATCTCTATACTTTTTGTATGGGCTTTGAAGAGAATGTAGTTTTTTGTAAGCAAGAGGTTACTAGTGTTGATTTTGATAATAAAAAAGTCATCACTCAAATCCAAAGATATAACTACGACTACCTTGTTATTGCAGTTGGATCAAAAACAAAATTTCTACCAAATATCAAAGGCTTAAAAGAGCACTCTTATGGAGTTAAATCTCTACGCCATGCAATGTATTTTAAGCAAAGATTTGAGATGTCACTATTTAACAAAGTACGCGATGGCGGAGCCCAAGCTGAACCTCTAAACATAATAGTAGCAGGAGGAGGGCTTAGCGGGGTAGAAGTTGTTGCACAGATGGCATCTTACTCAAGAGAGTTTTATAATAAAAATAACTTTATATGTAGAACGCTAAATATAGTACTTATTAATTCTGCAAAAAACATACTAAAAGGTATGGATGAAGAGCTTATGCAAAAGTCAAAAAAAAGGCTCAGCGAACTTGGTGTTGTTGTAAAAAATGAGAGAAGAGTTGTAGGACTAGATGGGGTTAGTGTCAGCTTAAGTGATGGCGAAGTCTTACCAATGGACTTTATGATTTTTGCAGGTGGAATTGAGCCAAATACTCTTGTTTATAAGCTAAATTTAGACAAAAATGAGCGTGGTTATATTGAGACAAATGAGTTCTTGCAAGTAAAAAAACATAGCGAAGTCTTTGCCATTGGAGATTGCACCACTATCTATAGTAAGGGTAAAGCTCTAGCGCCAACAGCAGATATTGCAGAGCAGATGGCAGAGTATTGTGCTAAAAATATAGAAAATTTAATAGCAGATAAAAAGCTCAAAGCGTATAAGATAGCATCACGAGGTATGCTTATAGCCTTGGGCCGAAACTACGCTGCATCTAAACTTTTAGGCTTATACTTTAACGGTTATTTAGCATATATCGTTAAAAAATTAATAGAAAGAGTCTATGCCATAAGACTCAGTAGAGTTGCAAAAAAAGGTTGTGGAAAAATATTTCAAAGCTAAAAGACAGATTTTTAGCTATAACTGATATAATAACTCTTATGAATTTACTATCTGCAAAAAATATATCACACACTTTTGAATATGAACTATTTAGGGATGTATCTCTAGAGCTTGATAAGGGCGACTCTATTGCTATCATTGGCATTAGCGGAAGCGGTAAATCTACTCTACTTCATATACTCTCAACCCTTCTAGCTCCAGATGCTGGAAGCGTTGAGATTTTTGGCAAAGATGTGCAGATGATGAGCAAAAAAGAGCTATCAAAGATAAAGAGAGATTCTTTGGGCTTGGTCTTTCAGTCTCACTATCTCTTTAGAGGTTTTAGCGCAAGAGAGAACCTAGAAGTTGCCGCAATGCTCTCAAAGCAAGAGATAGACGACTCTGTTTTAAAACGACTTGGCATCTATGAAAATATAGAACAAAAGGTAACAGAGCTTTCAGGCGGACAACAACAAAGAGTCTCAATTGCAAGGGTGCTTACTAAAAAACCTCGTATTTTGTTTCTTGATGAGCCAACTGGAAACTTAGATAAAGCTACAGCAAATGAAGTTATGGATATCTTTTTTGACTTTATAGAAGAAAAAGAAGCGGCTATGATTTTAGTTACTCATGATGAAGAACTAGCATCTAGATGCAAGCGAGTCTATAGACTACAAGATAAAGAACTTATAATGGTTAAGTGATTAGAAGATGTCTTGGGCGGGGATTTTTACTGATACTTATGTAGTTGGCTTTGTGCTATTGTTTTTTCGCTTTGCGGCACTTTTTATGGCTGCACCAATCTTTTCACACCAAAATATTCCTATGAATATAAAAGCCACTATGGCATTTTTCTTTACTATAGTTTTTTACTCATCCATGCCCCCGCTGCAAATTGAGATAAATGCTGCAACTATATTGTTAGCCATACTAAGTGAGCTTTTCTTTGGTTTGGCTATAGGTGTTATTTTACTCTTAGCCTATAATGTCATCTCTTTTGCTGGTGGAATAATCTCTTTTATGATGGGTTTTTCCATGGCTAGTGCGATTGATCCACAAAGTGGAATATCTATGCCAATTATCTCTCAGTTTTTGTCTCTACTTGGACTTATGGTACTACTCTCCATCGATCTACACCACTGGTTACTTCTTTTTATAGATGGTTCACTAAGCGCCATACCTCTTGGCGGTTTTTTGATGGAGAAAAATCTTTTTGATTACACTATACAAGCGACAGCAAATATGTTTTTAGTCGGATTTATGATAGCTTTTCCAATCATAGCATTAACATTTTTACAAGACATTATATTTGGAATGCTTATGAAGACGATGCCACAGTTTAACTTGCTTGTTATTGGTTTTCCTATTAAAATTGCCGTAGCTCTTATGGTTATAATAGCTACACTAACTGCTACAATGTTGATTTTAAAGACACAAATGCAAGGTGCATTTAACTATTTAGAGATGTTTTTTTAGTTTTTTTTGATACAATGATAGGATTTATGCCCTCAAAGGAAAGCTTGTGAAAATTTTACTTCTAAATGAAAATCCAGTAGTTACTAAGCTTGTCACGCTAAGTGCTCAAAAAACATCTGACGAACTAGACATAATCACTGACATAGAAGATTTGAAAACACAGAACTACGACCTTTTTGTAGTAGATGATGCCATTTATACACAAGAGATTCTTGATGAGATTAAAGAAAAAGTTACCTTTAACAAGTCATTGTATATCTGTTCACGAGATGCTGAGGCGGTCGAGGGCTTTACAGAAACTTTAAGAAAACCATTTTTACCAACTGACTTAGTCGAACTTTTTGCAAGCTTAGATAGCTCTGAGGAGCAGGCTAGTAAAGATGAAATAGACCTAATAAAAACACTTCCTAGCGACTCAGATGCACAAGACAACGCAAAACCTTTAGAGTTTGATGATGATTTAGAAGAGGGTGAAATTGAAGATGTTGACTTGGATATTATGGATGAGCTTGAAAGTTTAGATGGATTTGAAGAAATTGTAGAAGAAGATGCTAAAGCCCCTGTTAAACAAGATGATGAAGAACTTGATGATATGGACATAGACCTTGAAGAAGATGATGGACTTGATGATATGGATATAGATCTTGAAGAAAGTGATGGAGTTGATGATTTAGAACTAGATGGCTTGGATGATGAAGATATTGGAAGTAGCACTCAAGAAAAAAGTGAGAGTATTTTAGATAAAGATGAAGTTCAAGAGGTACAAAATCTCCTCCAAGAAGCTGAGAAAGATGATGATGATGACTTGGATGATTTAGACTTTGAAGACTTTGATTTGGATGATGAAGAGTTAGATCTCGATGGCTTGGAAGATGAAGAGATAGACGAACATAGTCTTAGTGGTTTGGATAATTTAGAACTTGATGATGAGAACAAAGAGGAAGAAAAAATAAAAAAAGATGATGAGTTTAATTTTGATAATTTGGATGAGTTAGAGGGTTTTGAGCTAGAAGATGAAAAGGCTCAAGATAAGGCGGCTGATGGGCTCGAGCGTAAAGTCGAAAAAGAAGAGATGGTTGAAGATATAGAAGAAGAGAGTGCAGAAGCAAGTCAAGATGACGAGTTTAGCCTTGAGGATTTAGATGAATTAGAAGAGTTTGATCTTGAAGATGAATTGGCTCAGCAAGAAGTTATAGAAGAGCCTAAAAAAGAAGAAAATTTGCAAGAGAGTGTAGAAGCAAGTCAAGATGAAAATTTTGATGAGCTACAAGAGACAGATGATGAGATGCAAGAGATAGACGAGGAACATGAAGAGTTAACTCAAGAAGATGAGCTAAATATTGATGATATAAGCGATGATGATTTGGAGAGCACAATTGAAGATGCTGTGCTTGGACTTAGCGAAGAGGACTTAGAGAGTGAGCTTGATGAGGATGCGCTATTGGATATAGATATGAGTGATATTGATGAGTTAGAATCGTTAAATACTAGAGATATTAAACTAGCTATTGGCGAGGAAGTCGAAGATGAGATGCAAGAAGAGTTTGAGGAGTTTGATGAAAATGAGCCTCATGAGCTTCAGGAATTAGAATTACCACAAGAGATAAGTTCTGATGATGAGGGCGTAGAGTCTCTTAAAAAACTTCTAAAAGCACTTTCAGATAAAGATGTAGCAGCATCTTTAAAGGGTATGAAGATAAATATTAATATAACATTGGGCGAAAAATGATGTATAAAAAAAACGGTGTTGTTTTAGTACTATCTGGTCCTAGCGGTGCTGGAAAAAGCTCCCTAATAAATGCAATAATAAATGATATAGGAGATTATTATTTTTCTATCTCTACGACTACCCGCCCCATGCGAAAGGGAGAAGAAGAGGGAGTTCATTACTATTTTGTTAGCAAAGAGGAGTTTCAAAAAGATATAGAGCAAGATCTATTTTTGGAGTATGCATTAGTGCATGGAAACTACTACGGAACATCCTTAAAACCTGTTAAAGAAGCTTTGAGTCAGGGTAAGTTAGTGATTTTTGATATTGATGTACAAGGAAACACTGCTATAAAAAACAGGTTAGGAGATATTACGACATCTGTATTTATAACTCCCCCATCTTTATCAGAGTTAAAAAAAAGATTAGTGGATCGTTCAACAGACTCTGATGAGGTGATTGAAAATCGCATTAAAATGGCTAAAAGAGAGATTCAAAGAACTTCAGAATATGACTTTGTAGTAATAAATGATGATTTTGATTTAGCAGCAGATGTGTTAAGACAGATTGCAAAAACAGCAAGAATAAAAGTCCCTACTCACAGAATAAATGAATTTGTTCAAAATTGGGAAGATATAGAGCAATAGCATCAATTTTGCTCTAAGCGATAAGAGTAATTACAGCAAATTATAGCTATACTCTCGCATTAATTTTATAAAAAAAGGAAAGAACATGGGAATGCCTGGTGGAACTGAACTACTAATAATATTTGGAATTATCGTACTCTTATTTGGTGCAAAAAAGATACCTGATTTAGCAAAAGGGCTTGGTAAAGGAATCAAAAACTTTAAAAGTGAGATGAAAGAAGTTGATGAAGCTGAAATGGCTTCTACTGATGCTCCTAAAAAAGTAGAAACTGAAACTACAACTACAGCTTCAACAGAAGCTCCAAAAACTACAACACAAGCGTAAACTTTGAAACAACGAGTATCATCACTTCTGCGTGAAAAATTTGATTGTGACGTTGTTTTAGAAAAACCAAAAGATAGAAGTTTTGGACATTTTTCTACACCAATAGCTTTCTCTTTAGCCAAAGAACTTAGAAAATCTCCAATGCTTATAGCTGAGGAGATAGCATCTTCATTTGATAATCATGAAATTTTCTCTAGTGTTGAATCTTTAAAAGGCTATCTAAACTTCCGCCTTAGTGAAGATTTTTTAAATGAGTATGCTTCTTGGGCGCTAGAGAACCAAAGTGAGTTTGGTAAACAAGAAAAAAATAGCAAAATTCTCTTAGAATTTGTTAGTGCAAATCCTACAGGGCCACTTCATATTGGTCATGCAAGGGGCGCAGTTTATGGAGATACTCTCTATAGACTAGCAAAACACTTGGGTTATGACATTACTGCTGAGTACTATGTAAATGATGCTGGTAATCAGATAGACCTATTAGGGCTTTCTATCCAACTTTATGGTCGTGAAAATATCTTAGGCGAGAGTGTAGAGTATCCAGAGAGCTACTATAGAGGTGACTATCTTGATGCTCTTTCTCACGATGCTGTGGCTAAGTTTGGTAAAGAGATTCTAAGTGATGAGTCTCGCCAAAAAGAGCTTGCACTTTGGGCTAAAGATGGTGTTATGAAGATTGTAGTAGATACACTAGCCGCTACAAATATTCACTTTGATAGCTTTGTAAATGAGTCATCTTTATATGATGATTGGCACAGAGTGATGCAGAAGATGGGTGATGGTGTCTACACAAAGGATGATAAAGTCTGGATAGCATCTGAGGCTAAAGGCGATGATAACGACAGAGTGGTTGTCCGTGAAGATGGTCGCCCAACTTATTTAGCTGGTGATATAGTCTATCATAACAAAAAGTTTGAGCGGGGCTATGAGCACTATATAAATATCTGGGGAGCTGACCATCACGGCTATATCTCCCGTGTAAATGCTGCAGTTGAGTATCTTGGCTATGATAGCAAAAAACTAGAGACTCTTCTTTCTCAAATGGTTAGTTTGCTAAAGGATGGCGAACCATACAAAATGAGTAAGCGCGCAGGAAATGTCATACTTATGAGTGATATTGTAGATGAGATAGGCTCAGATGCACTTCGCTTTATATTTGCCTCAAAAAAGAGTGATACTGCACTAGAGTTTGATCTAAATGAATTTAAAAAGCAAGATAGCTCAAATCCTATTTTTTATATACAGTATGCTCATGCTAGGATTCAAACTATCCTCTCAAAGAGTAACTTTAGTAAAGAGGAGATTATGGCATCTTCACTAAAAGGACTTAATGAGAGTGCGGATGCGCTACTCTTTGATGCACTTTTACTGCCAGAAGTCATTGAAGATGCATTTAGTTCTCGCCAAGTTCAAAAACTCCCAGAGTACCTAAAATCTCTAGCGGCATCTCTACATAAATTTTACTATGATTGCAGAATCATAGGAAGTGATGATGAAACAAAACTTTTAAAACTTTTAGAAGTTGTAGCTCTTTCGCTTAGGGTCGGTCTCTCACTTCTTGGAATTGTTGCAAAAGATAGAATGACGAAAGAGGATTAAAGTCCTAAATAGAGCTTTTACTCTCATTTGAGTAGAGCCTATGCTATCACAAAACCCACAAAATCAAATCTATTTATACTACAAATAATGAATTTAGCAAAATACTACAAATTAAGAATGAATTTATCATAATATATGGTACTATTACCACTATATGAAGATAAATAATTTTGGATGAAAATATGAGTATAAAAATTAGAAAAGCTTTAAGTGAAGACGCCCCTTTTTTGGCACAAATGATACTGCAGAGTTCTCGTGCTGAAAAAAAATATGGAATGTTTGATCTTATATTTGCAACTAAAAAAGATGAAGAGACTTTAAAATATTTAGAGAAGCTAACTACTACAAACGCTAAGAACTATTGTCATTACACTAACTTTTTAATAGCTGAGATAGATGGTGAGAAAGTAGGCTCACTATGTACGTATGAACCTAGAATTTCAACAAGAGATTCTTTTGTAGAGGCAATAGAAGAGATAGAGAGACACAATGGTAGTAATGAGTATTTAGAGATTTTAGAGGCTTGTGATTTTGAGTTAAATAAGAGAACTCTTATCTTTGACTTTATGGAAGAGATAGAGGGTTTTATAGATGTTGGAGTATTAAAGGCTTTAATGCAAAAGAGTCTCTTAAGTGCAAGACTAAAGGGTTATAGAATAGCTCAAGCTATGGTTGAGATTGGCTCATTAGAGACTCTACTTTACTATAAAAAACTAGGCTTTAAAGAGGTTCGACAAAAAGAGTGTGAAATCTACAAAGAGAAGTTTGGTAGAGCAGGGTTGGTACTTTTAGCTATAGAGTTCTAGCCATAGAAACATCTGCTCTATCTCTTCTTCCATCACTTCTTGCAATCACTTTAGCACTCTATACTAGAAGTGTTATAATCTCTCTGTTTAGTGGGATTGTCTTAGGTCTTTTTATACTTCATGACTACTCTATCATACTTAGTATAAGAGCTATTTTTGAACTTTTTATCTCACTCCTTAGTGAGCCTTGGATTTTAAAAACACTTGGTTTTGCTATCTTAGTTGGTAGCATTATGGCTCTTATAGAGCAAAGTGGTGGCATCGAGGGATTTGTAGAGTTTATGCAAAAGAGACTGGGCCTTGTAAAATCCGCTAGGTCAGCACTAATACTTAGTTATATCATTGGTTTAGCTATCTTTATAGAGTCTTCTATCACCTCACTAATAGCAGGAGCTGTCGGTCGTGGTTTTGTTAAAGAGTATAAGATCCCAGCTGCCAAACTAGCCTTTGTTTGCGACTCAACAGCAGCTCCAGTAAGCTCTTTGATAATCTTAAATGGTTGGGGTGCACTTCTTTTAGGACTCATTGCAACACAGATTCAAAGTGGCGTTATAGAAGGTGATGCTATCACTATACTTCTAGAGTCTATAGCATTTAACTTCTATGCGATGGTAGCGCTTATTGTTACATTTGTAGCTGTTTGGTTCAAGATTGATATAGGCGCAATGAGAGAAGCTAAATATATAAATATTGAGACTACAAAAGAGCAACACATAGAGAAAAAAATACAAAGCATGTATTTTATGATAGTCCCAATAGCCCTAATGGTTATTTTAGTTTTTGTTTATCTCTACATTAGTGGAGATGGAAATTTACTAAAAGGCAACGGTTCAAGCGCCATCTTTTACACAGTTTTAACAACTCTAGTGTTCATGTTTTTTTACTACATACTAAAAAGAAATATGACTTATAAAACTTGGAGTATAAGTGCATTTAAAGGAGCTGTAAAACTCTTTCCCATAGCTATAATTTTACTTTTTTCTTTTGCCATAGGTGAGGTTACAAGTGAGTTAAAAACGGGTGAGTATTTGGCATCTTTAGCACAAGAGAGTTTGAATGTTTATCTTCTAGCATCTGTTGTATTTATACTAAGTTCACTCATTTCTTTTTCAACGGGAACTAGTTGGGGAACTTTTAGTATTATGATACCAATAGCTGTTCCTATGGCTGTAGCGCTAGATGCTAACATCGCTTTGGTTTTAGGAGCTGCTATATCTGGTGGCATCTTTGGCGACCATAGCTCACCTATCTCAGACACCACCATCATATCTTCAATGGCAAGCGATTGTGATGTGGTTGAACATGTAAATACTCAACTCCCATATACTCTCATAAGCGCTGCAATTGCGCTTTTACTCTTTTTTCTGGCTTCTGTATTTTTCTCTTAAGAGGCTTTATAAGCTTTACTTTACACAAACCAAAGAGCGACTTAAATGTTTATGACTTTTACTCTAAAACCTTGTTGATAGAGTAACGCATATCATCATCAAGGTTTTCCATATTTTTTAGCAACCATCTAAGATAAGGAGCATCTGATACTGCTATCTCTTTTAGAGTTTTTCCTCTATATTTTCCAAATCTAAAGTAGTGCTCAAAGATAGGAGTTTGTGTTAGCTCCACCATCTTCTCAACAGGATTTTCGCCTATAAAAGAAGATTGTACTACAACTCTGAGTTTAGATAAAAGGAGTTTTAAAACTAAAACATCTCCTATAGCATCGTGAGCTTTTACTACAATGCCAAGCTCCTCTGCCTCTTTTTCTTCCTCTTTGTAAAGCCCCATCTTGTAGCGAAAATATTGGAGTCGGTGTGACTCTTCATCGGGAAGTACATGTTTTGAAACTCTTAGAGTATCTATAACTTTCATCTCATTTACAAAACCCTCTTTTTGGAGCATCCCTATGTCAAAATCAGCATTGTGGATGATTAGATAGTTCTCTTTAGAGTTTAACTCACAAAGTCTCTTGTAAGCCTCGCTATCAACGCAAGAGGGTTTTCCTTCTAGCATATCTGGAGTGATGCCATGGACTTCCATAGCCTCAAAGCTAATATCTACCTCGCTAGAGTAAAACTCGTTATAAACCTCTATCTCTTTTGCACCTAACACCATAAAGCCTAGTTGAATTATCCTGTCATTTTCGCCTATACCTGTTGTTTCTGTATCTAGTATTACATATTTTTTTGCCAAAAATTATCCTTTTTATATCTTTTTACTTACAAAGTTAACACTAAAACTCTTCTGGGCATTAGCATCTAGTACAACTTTAAAAGAGACAAGGTTACCATTTTTGTAAGAAAACTTCTCTTTTGTTTTTATGATGCTTGTGCTATTTTTGTTAAATGGCACTAAAACCTCTACAGTTTTTTTCTCATCAGAGGAGTTTTTTAAAGTGTAGTTTATAGTAGCATCGTAGTGCTCTTTTGTATCTGAGCGAGAGATAATCTCCTCTCTTAGAGCAAGGTCAAAGCTATTTCCAATAGCGAGTTCAACGCTTGTATCTTTTGGAGTGTGAGAAATAAGTGCTTCACCTAAAAAAACTTTTTGTTTTTTTAATGGAGAGTAGGTTCTAACTACTCCCTTTGGAAGAGGAACATCAAGTTTTTGCATCTCTATAATCTGCTCAACGCTATGCTTTACTTGTGAGTTTAGAGTTAGTGGGCTTGAAGTTTGTGCTTTGTAGAGCCTTTTGATGCTGATATCATTTTTACTTAAAAATTTTATTTGCGTTTTTTCTTGGTCTGAGATATCTACTTTAAAATCTATGCTATAAAAGTGATAACCCTCATGTGAGAGATGCTCAACTCTTTGGCTTAAAGCCATCTCTTGAGCATATCTATTTGCTATTTTTGGAGTTTGAACACTATTTACATCCCCAGCTAAAACATGAAGTTGTGTGTTGTTGTAAGATTTTCCTGAGCGATTATCTATACTTATCCAGCCCACAAGAGTTGCCTTATCGCCATCAAGATTTAATATATAGTCACTTTTCCAAGAAATGTTTCGTATAAGGTAGTCAATCTCCATCTTAGCATCTATCGCTTTTCTTGTCTCAATATTATAGACTAAAGAGGGTTTTGTTAGAAGTGAAGTTGGGATAGCCCCAAAGATAATATCTTTTGATTGTACTGATGTGATTTGGTCTTTTTTATCTTTTAGTAGTGCTGTGTCTGCTTCGTGAGAGAGAAGTGTAAACTCCTCTCTAGAAATTCTAACTTTTTTGCCAATGTGCGCATCTAAGAGTTTACGCAAACTTAGTTGGTCATATCTGTATTGCCCAGAGTAAAGAGTTACCTCTTTTGGCAAAGAGATGCTCACTGAGTCTGTGATGATTGTGTTTGCAACAGGAGAGTAAACTATCTCTTTATCATCTCTTTGAAGGCTCAAATCTCTTTGTTCATGTACAAGGGCAACTCCATTATTATAGACGATAAGCGAAGATGAAGTTGGTTTCTCTGAGAGAGTAGAAGCAAAAAGAATTGAAGATGAGAGTAGAAAAAGCGCGCTTAAGTGTTTCATAGATATACCTTTTGATTTATATATATGTGTATTATACTATGAAAAGAATATAGCCCAATGAAGTATCACTCAAGTGCATCAATAAGGCATCTTTTAAAAGCCAAAAACCTCTTTTTTAAAGACTTTAAACTCAGTGACCTCTTTTTCATCTTCAAGTCCTAGTTTTTTAACAGCTTTTGGATCTACTAAAAACCATCCAAGGATGACCTCTATCTCATCACCTTTTTTAATTTTAAACTTATACTCTACAACTCTATTTTCATT